>JBGOZZ010000012.1:0-12182 GCA_041480465.1 Methanoregula sp.
AATTTATTTGCCATGTTCTTCTGTTCTGCGGTCCAATCCATAGTATAACATCGCATAAGTCCTTAATAAATTTTTAGAACCTGTTGGTTCAATGGACTGCCAATTCACGGATAAAAAAGCGCGTCCTTGCGGATCCGGTCGCAGGATGCGCATGGTTTATATGCAGGTTATGCCGATCGGAAGCGGTTTAAGGCCATAGCAGCGGCCACAGGATCCTCTGCCTCATAGATCGCGCGGCCGACAATAATTCCATCCACAAGCCCGGCGACAAGATCCGCATCGCCGCCCTGCGCCCCGATGCCGGGAGAAAGTATCTTTCGGTTTTTAACAATGCCCCGCAGTAACCGGACACGATCCGGCCGCGTGGCGGGAGCAATGATACCATCCGCCCCGCATTCCATCGCCAGGCGTGCAATACGCCCGGCGGTTTCGCTAGGGAAGAATTCAGTAGCGCCCGGGTGGCTCATCTCAGCAACAACGAAACACGCGCCCCCGTAATCTGACGTAGTGTCGACACATGCCTGTACGGCATCTTTTCCGGTAAACCCGTGACAGATGACCGATGAGAATCCTGCATCAAAAACCTGCTCCACAATAAGCCGGTTCGTATTCGGGATATCGGCGACTTTGAAGTCGGCGATCAGCGGGAGGTCCTCGTCTTCAAGTTCCCGTGCCATGGAAATCCCGCAGGACAGTATAAGCGGGTACCCAAGCTTGATAGCATCGAGATGCGGGGCGCATGCATGGGCAATTGAGAGCGCCTTTTTCTTTTCGGTCACGTCAAGTGCGAGGATCAGTTCAGTCATTTTTGTATCCGCTCCAGCGCAGCTGCGACAAGGACGGGAAGTGTGATCGTTGCGTCGCCATAGACCGTGACAGCCTGTGCCTCTTCAGTAATTTTTCCCCATGACCGTGCTTCATCGAGCGTCGCTCCCGAGAGTCCCCCGAGATCCGGGCGGTCCCCTGTAAGCTGTACCGCATAATCAAAACCGTTGGGGGTCATAAGCATGCTCTGGAGGATGAAGTTCTTAGGCACACCGCCACCTACGAGAAGTGCGCCGGCTTTTTTTGTCGTGAAGCATGTGTCCATGAGTGATGGCATGTCAGCAAAAGCATCGACAGTCACTTTATTCGTCTGTGAGAAAAGCCAGTACTGCAGCCCTACCATCGAATCCTGCACTGCTGGACAATAAACCGGGATATCTTTTCTGGCCGCAGTATGGAGTATCCCGGATTTCAGGTGCGAACCAATATGACTGAGAAGCCCGGAGATGGAGATCGTGCTCCCGGGCTCGAGTTTCCCGAATACATCCTGCATGAATTCCTCGAAATGTTCGAATGCCTCGTTGGGGAGATAGACATCATAAATACGGTTGATCTCGTCATGCCGGAGTTCGATATCGTTGCAGAAAGCCGTGCCATGAAAATGCCGGCAGCCAATTGCCTCTATGATATCGTGGGTAAGGTTTGCACCCGTCGATACAAGCACGTCGATATGCCCGTCTTTAACCAGATCGGAAACAATCCCTCCCATCCCTGCAGGGACCATCGCACCGGCAAGACCGAAGAATTTTGTAGTCTCCTTATCGCGCAGCATCTGTTCATAGATATTCACCGCACGATAGAGTGCCCCGCCATTGTACGCGCCGGCTTTTCCCATTCCGATGACCAGTTCATTGACGGTCATTGCCGGTTTTATATGCAGTTGGGTGACCGGCTCATCGCATCGCATTGTCATACAGTGTCATCCGTTGTCATACATTTGTATGTTCAAATGTTTAACCATGTTTGAGAAAGGGTCAGCGAACATGTCATGTTCATGATCTGAAATTGATCCGGATTGATTCGCCTAAATTCCACCCCCTGGAAAATGGAAAGCTACATGGTTGGCTGCCTGCTTACCTATCGTAATCAAAAGCGAGGTATTCTATGGCGGTACCACAGGCTATTTACTATCAGGTCAAACCATACGAGTTCAATAGTCAGGTCTACCATCAAGGACAGAAGAACGAATGATGTTTAATGAATTAATTGGAGTAAAAACCGGGATTTTCTAAAGAAATTACTCCGAAGCAATAACATCCTTCCACAAAGTTATCGGCATCCGAACCAATTATTATCCAGATGCCCGTATCGATTACATCAGATAACAATGCATCATTATCCTTGTCCAACCAGTCCAGGATTTTTCTTCCGATGCTTGAATCCGCACGGGATCTCCTCGCCCGCAGCTTAGTTCAGGAGTGCCATGCGATTACAGAACAAGATCTGAATTACACGATCCTGTCATCCATCCTACAGGTACTCTTCCTCAAAACGGGGCAGGAGTCTGGGTTTGCAGAGCCCGGAACACTTGCCCTTCTGGCCGGTAGTAACGGTATTAACCGACGTTTGGCGCGGGCATGCTCTGATTCCGGGCTCAGCCCGGATATCCTCTTCGAGAAAGGGCCGGAAGGTTTCCACTCCATCCCCCCCGTTCCTGATGATGCGCTCCGTGAGGTTATCCGTTATATGGATTCCGAGGAATTTCCTGTGCCCATTTCCACACTCCCTCTTGAACACCTTGCCGCCGTCTTCGAGCACTTTCTGGGGACCAGGATGCAGGTCGCGGAAGGATATCGCGTTCAGCGTACCGGGAAGTCCGCGGTGCTTTATACCGGAAGCGTGAACATCCCAGCACAGCCGGTCGTCGAGTATGTGGTGAAAGAGACCATAGGTAATATGTTCAGGGAACAGGGAGCAGGCGGCAGAACGGGAATCCGGATCCTTGATCCCGCGTGTGGGGCCGGGATCTTTTTGCTCGCTGCTTACAGGTTCCTCACCCATTGCAAGACCGAATATTCGGTTCGTCCGAAACATAAGGGAGAGTTATTGAGGGATTTAGCCTGTCAATCAGTTTGCGGCACCGATATCGATCCAGAATCTGTCAGCGCGACGCGTTTCGTCATGCTGCTTTCGTTTATCGAAGAATGCTTGTTGTCAGGATCCGGTCATATTTCATCAGATTGTTTGCAGGAAATCTGCGAGTGCCTGAAAGGGACAATCCGATGCGGTAATGCTCTGATCGCCAAGGACTACTTTTCCGGCCGGCAGGAGCACCCATTCAATGCAGAAGAACGCCGCAAGGTCAACGCATTTTCATGGCAGGAAGCATTTCCGCAGATCCTCGATAGCGGGGGATTTGATGTGGTTATCGGGGCGCCCCCGTCTTACCGCCCTTTTATCCTAAAGGCACGGGACGAGTACTTTCAGACGCATTACGATGTTTACGCAAAGGGTGCCGGGCTCTATGGCTACTTCATCGAGAAGGGGTTGCAGATTCTCCGTGCCAAAGGGTCGCTTGCTTTCTGTATTCCGGATACATTTCTCCGAACAAACCATGCACGGTCTCTGCGAAGGTTCCTTCTCTCAAAACAGATCGAGGAGATCGTGGACTTTGGCGATCTGACGGCTTTTAAGACCGCGAACATATACCCGTGCATCATCCGGGTCTCCAACAATAAACCCACTAAAGAATTCTATGTTTCAAAGGTGGAGACATTCGACTTCCCGGACCTTAACGGGCACGTGCAAGAGCACCGTTACCCGATAGATCAGCACACACTCACAGATGGCGGCTGGATACTGGGCGATAAGCGGACCGAGAATCTGCTGAAGAAGTTGCAAAGTGTTGGGACGCCATTGGAAGAGTACGTAATGGGAGCGATCTATAACGGGATAACGACCGGGTTGAACAAAGTATTTGTTATTGATGAAAAGACAAAATCTCGATTAATTTTAGAAGATCCAATGAGTGAGGAAATAATTAAACCACTTTTGGCAGGAAAAGATATCAAACGATACAAACCCTTAACAAACGATGGAAAATTCATAATTTTCTCCCGGCACGGTGTTGAGATAAAAAAATATCCAGCAATCCTGAATTATCTTAAGCAATTTAAATCAAAATTAACACCTAAACCAAAAGACTGGAAAGGGGAGGATTGGAAAGGGCGAAAACCTGTGTATGAATGGTACGAAATTCAGGACACAATCGATTACTATGAAGAATTTGAAAAACCAAAAATAATCTATCCTGAGATTTGCGAAAAACCTGAATTTACACTGGATGAATCAAAATTCTATGCTGATAATAAATGTTTCATAATTCCAAGGGATGACAAATTTTTATTAGGCATTTTAAACAGCATGTTGATGTCCTTCTTATTTGAGACAAATTTACCAAAACTCCAGGCAGGATTTTTTATGCCGGCTCATGTAGTCCTGAAAAATTTCCCTATCTACACACCCGACTTCGACAAGCCGGATGACAAAGCCCGGCACGATCGCATGGTTGCGCTTGTGACCGAGATGCTGGAACTCCACAAACACCTGAGCCTTGCAAAGACCGACCAGGAAAAGCGGCTCATCAACCAAGAGATAGAATCGACCGACCGGCAGATCGATTCACTGGTGTATGGACTCTACGGGCTGACGGCAGATGAGATTGCGGTGGTGGAGGAAAGTGTGGGGAAATAATCGTCTTCGACTATGAAAAAAAGCAGCATGTGTACTGGGATTTCCTGCAGAAATAATAAGAGTGTTCTTTTATTTAAAAAAAAAGAGAGATTTTCCAATAAATTTTTTTACCATTTTTTTATTTTTACCAAAAATTTATTTTTCCCAAAACCATATTACCTCATACGCGTTAGAGGATGATGATATGAAACAGAAGAGATCGGGATCGGGAAAAACCAGAAAACCCGCTGGCGTACACGAACCAGTGGCAGAATACCTGTCAGGAACCGGTCCGGTTATTGTGGTGGATGCAACCGGCAGGATGGTACTTCCCAAAAAAATCCGGGATCATTTCAATACGAAACGGTTTGAGGTACGGGCAAAGGAGGGGCATATTGAGTTAATTCCTGTGAAACCTCTGGAGTCACTCTTTGGGATATTACCGGAAATTGATATGAAAAAAATATATCAGGAACATGATCATGAAGTTGCAGAGGAGGATGCAGATTGACCGGCTCCGGCATCCTTGTTGACTCCTGGGCCTGGCTTGAAATAATGAGCGGTTCTCCCAGAGGAGACCGGGTATGCGAGGTCATACGCGATAATTCAACTGTTTGTGTCTCGGTCTTAACGCTCTATGAGCTCCGGTACCGGCTTGAACAAATTAAAAACCGTGAGGGTGCAGTTTCAATTATTAAACAGATTACTGATCAGGGAGAAGTCATTCCCATAGATGCTCAGGTTGCACTTCTTGGCGGAACTATAAAGATCCAGCAGACTTCACAGAAAACACCAATGGGCGCAGTTGATTGCCTGATCCTTGCAACCGCCCGGATCCATAACCTGAAGGTTCTGACTGGTGATACGCACTTCAATGGTCTTGAAGAAACTATACTTCTCTGAATTCTTTTTAAAAAATTCTCTTCAGTCTTCATTTTTTTGCCGCATCCCAAAACCTGGTAAAAACGAGGTCACTTGTGTCCCTCTCTGATGGAACGGATCGACTGACCAGCAGATCGATTCGCTGGGGTGCGGAGTATATGGGCTGACGGCGGATGAGATTGCGGTGGTGGAGGAAAGTGTGGGGAAATAATCGAAGAATGAGGTTTAAAACGAAAATAGGCCATGTATAGGGGAGTTCCTGAAAACAGGTGTTCTTTTCCCTTTGACCGTGCTACACCCCCCCTCCAAAAAGGGGGATGTTTGCGGGCCGCTATATTGCAGGGTCAAAAATGGTTATAATTGACTTTTCTCACAAACTACTGGTTTTAATCAGTATTTTCCACGCGTGTGGACACTAAATCTATTGCAGAAAAAATGACCTTCGTCCGTTTGCCAAAAGGAGCCTTTTACGGGGTTATTTGAGTTCATCTCTCTTATTGGCCAGGTTTTTAGTAAGGAGCGGTAAAGGGATATCGAGCCGGTAAGGGGCCTTTTCCCAGTCCTTCTCCCGGAAGTGGGTGTTCCGGTAATTTTCCGCGGTATTAAACTCAATTTCAGCGGTTGTTTCCGGCAGGACATAGAACCGGCGCCAAGCCCGTTCATTCTGTGTCCTGATCCAGAGCTCGCGGAGGACGCACGGTGGAAGGGGAAGCATCCGGAGATCCGCGACATCATCCGGGAATTTATTTTCGATGATACAGTCATCGCTGAGTCCATACCGCACTTTTTTCAGTTTCACCGCGACAACCACGGCCGTGCGGTACATCAGCCCATCGAAGGGTAAAGCCGGATCAGTGTTTTCCAACCAGTGGTACCCCATCCGCTCTGCACAGATCCGTGCCTCATGCCGTATGGTAGTTGACCGTGTTCCCCTGATTATATTCCTCCCGGGTATTGGTGCAAAAATTGGCACACCAGTTTTCAAGAAAGAATGCCGGAGAGGTAGATAGGCTTTGTTGTCAGAAAGTACCCGTTTTGCGTACAGAAGCCTTCCCGTTGTCAATCGCAATTTCAATAATCCGGCTCACCGCGACACAACGGTTTTGCCAGGTGCCTCCGGGCAGTCGGCGGCACTTCATACCATCCTCTTTTCAGTGTACGGGAAATTTCCTGAACTTCTGGTTCTTCCGTACGTGCCCTGCACTTTTTACATTTGAAGCCTTTACCTGTACCGTTGCTTGTCATTCGTTTGTTGCATGCGGTGCAGACAGGTGGGCGGGAGATTATGGGCCGGGCAAGCGTTCTAATGTTAATTTTTTCAAGGTTGATGCTCCCCTTCTTGAAACTGCCCACGGCCATCACCTCATCTCCCGGGAAGATCTGGCGGACGATATACCGGAAATTTTTCGTGGGTTCATAGGCCATGCACCGCAGGGAATTTTCTCCATCAATCATGGTGAAGGAAACATGCCCGCCCATGCCGGTAACATGTGCATCTGCGACAGTTCCCCATACCCGGTACGAGAGCCCTTCCCTTAAAGAACCGATCGCCCCCTCCAGCAGGTGGGCATCAGTCCCCTGGTTGGTTACCCATATCTGTTCAATAGCCGGCTTCTCGGATTGGATCATGGACCGGGCAACCATCACCCATGAGGGACTTTCACCACGGATTCCAAACAGCACAGGATCCGGTGTATGCGGCACGCAGACCACCACATCATTTACCCTGTCAACCGTGTCCCAGGTGTGAGGGAATGTGGCTTCTTCAGCGGCGAACAGGCTTGCACTATCAACGTCCCGGGGCGTACCCCATCGTTCCGGTTGGCGGTACACAAGAATTTCAGATGTCCGATCTCCTAGCACACTTGCAACTGCAGCAGTCGCCCCAATCAGGCCGCGCTTGTTTTTATAACCCCGGTATCGGGCACCAACCGCCTTCAGAATGTCGATTGCCTCGTCTATCAGGCAGAAATCGGTTACTGCTCTGGTATAAAATGACACATCCGGGGGCTCGTCAACCACTACCACACCGGGGTTCGTATTCTCGCATGAAAAATCAGCAAGTTCCTCAACAACCTCGCACGCGATGTCAAACGCTTTTTCTGCATTTCCGGATACATCGAGTGCGATCGCTGCATTACCCCTTGTCTTGAAAGTAACATTCGGGTTAAGACGGACGAGCCTTGCCTCATGAACCTGCATGTGTTCATGGATCAGACGCCGGGCAAGGACCGCCCCAAGGTACGTCGTGCACATCCCCTGAGGTGAGTCCGTGTCATCAATCCCGATGAGCATATCTATATTAATATACCCTCAGGCTATATCCATTCTTTACTGCAATGTCTCAGGATCGCCAGCTTCAGCTCGTTATAAGTGTCATGATCACGGCAGGTTTTGACGTCTCCGAGCGGTTCTTCATCCGTCCGCGGAGTTTTGATCTTATCGCCCGCAATAACGGGACGTTGCTGGTCATCAAAGTGGTATCACACATCGACAGCGTGAGCGAGGAAGTGGCATTCGATCTTGAAGTTATTTCGCGGCATCTTGGCGGAATTCCCCTGATTGTAGGTGAACGCGCCCGTGATGCAGAGCTGGAACGTGGTGCCGTCTACGTCCGGTATGGTATCTACGCGATCAGCCCCGCAACACTCTACGACTACTTCGTGGAGAAGATCCCTCCCCTTGTGTATGCATCTCCCGGGGGACTATACGTGAATATCGACGGCGAAGTGCTCCGCGATCTCCGGGAGAAACGCAGCATGTCACTGGGGGATCTCGGGCAGGTCCTGGGAGTGTCCCGGCGCACGATCAGCAAATATGAGAGCGGTATGGGGACTACCCTTGATGTGGCGATCCGCATTGAGGAATTCTTTAATACCGGCGTAGTAAAATCCATAAACCTTATCCGTCATAAGCCAATCTCAGTGATGGAATCGGAACCCCGGGAGACAGGTCTGGGCAAGCAAAACCCGATGGAATTTTTTGAAGGTATTGGTATGCAACTTCACACGCTCCATGGTGCCCCGTTCCAGGCGCTTCTTACCTTCGAGAAACATACAATACTCACCGGCTATGGTCCGGCAGAAAAAGTCATTAAACGCGCCGCTCTTATCGGGAATATCTCGCAGATCGCAAAGAAGCACGCGATGTGTGTTATTACCGATCATTACAAGCAGAAAAAAATCGGAAAAACCCTCGTAATTGGCGAGGATCGTCTGCACCGGATTGCAGATGGCTTTGAGCTCCTCGATATGATCGGCGAATGATTCTTTTTAGATAATGTTTATATAGAACCACAAACCAATTTTAGTGCTAAAAGTGGTGATTTTATGTCACAGCAACTTGGAGGACAGCAGATACTTATTCTTAAAGAAGGCAGCACCCGCACCCGGGGCCGCGACGCTCAGGGTATGAACATCACCGCCGCAAAGGCAGTGGCAAGTGCAGTCAGGACCACACTCGGTCCCAAGGGAATGGACAAGATGCTCGTCGACACTATCGGCGATGTCGTAATCACGAACGATGGTGTCACGATCCTCAAGGAAATGGACATCGAGCACCCGGCCGCAAAGATGATGGTCGAGGTTGCCAAGACCCAGGACGATGAAGTCGGCGATGGAACCACCACTGCGGTCATCATTGCCGGGGAACTCCTGAAGAAGGCAGAAGACCTCCTCGAACAGGATGTCCACCCGACGATTATCGCAGCTGGCTACCGTCAGGCAGCCGAGAAGGCACAGGCACTCTTAAAAGACATGGCCTTTGATGTGAAATCGACTGACAAAACGATGCTTAAAAATATCGCAAGTACTGCGATGACCGGCAAAGGAGCCGAAGCGTCCAAAGACAAGCTCTGCGACCTTGTCGTCAAGGCAGTAACGATGGTTACTGACGACGATGGCACAGTTGACATCGAGAATATCAAGGTCGAGAAGAAGACCGGTGGAAGCATTGAGGATTCAGAGATCATCGAGGGTGTAATCATTGACAAGGAGAGAGTACACCCGACGATGCCAAAGAAAGTCACCAATGCAAAGATCCTGTTGCTGAACGCAGCAGTCGAGTTCAAAAAGACCGAAGTTGATGCAGAGATCAACATTACCAGTCCCGACCAGCTCCAGGCATTCCTTGATGAGGAAGAGCGGATGGTCAGAGGTATTGTTGACAAGATTGTCGCAAGCGGCGCAAACGTCCTCTTCTGCCAGAAGGGTATCGACGATATAGCCCAGCACTACCTTGCAAAGGCAGGCATCTTTGCAACCCGACGGGTTAAGAAGAGTGACATGGAGAAGCTCGCCCGTGCAACCGGTGCCAGCCTCGTCTCCTCGATTGATGCAATCAGCAAGGAAGAACTCGGTAAGGCCGGACTCGTTGAGGAACGCAAGGTTTCCGGCGAAGAGATGACCTTTGTCGAGCAGTGCAAGAACCCCAAGGCGGTATCAATTATCATCAAGGGCGGCACTGAACACGTTGTCGACGAACTCGAACGTGCAATTCACGATGCACTCCGTGTTGTTGGTGTCGTTGTTGAAGACAAGAAAGTTGTTGCAGGCGGCGGTGCAGTCGAGACCGAGCTCTCGCTCCGTCTCCGCGAATACGGCGCAACGGTCGGTGGAAGGGCACAGCTCGCCATTGAAGCATTCGCATCAGCGCTCGAGATCATCCCGCGTACCCTTGCGGAGAATGCAGGACTGGATCCCATCGACATGCTCGTCGAGATTCGTGCTGCTCACGAAAAGGGCAGGAAGACCCATGGCCTGAATGTGTTCGAGGGCAAGGCAGTCGATATGAAGGCAGCCGGTGTCGTCGAGCCGCTCCGCGTCAAGACACAGGCAATCTCTTCAGCAGCTGAAGCTGCGATCATGATCCTGCGCATTGATGATGTAATTGCATCATCCAAGAGCCATGCACCCGAAGGCGGCATGCCCCCCGGCGGTATGGGTGGAATGGGTGGAATGGGCGGTATGCCCCCCGGCATGGGCGACTACTAACCCAGCCAAAATTTTTTCACGTATTTTCACTTTCCCGAAACGCTTTTCCCGACCTACGTTCGGGATTATGCTATTGTTTTATTGTTGCAGGTCCACATCCGTTGCAGGTCCTGCAACAGATTAATGAACCTCTACGCATCCAGTAATTGGCATGAGCGACCAGTTTATTTTTACCAGGTATCGTACCGACTGCTACCATTGCAGGCAGGTTGCCGATCAGATCATTAAAGCTGTCCCCTACAAGGCTGAAGTGGCGTGTGACAACTGCGGTGCGACCCGGGTCTTTATCCCCCGTATCGAGGATGTGACGCAGCCGGGCACATTTACAAAGATTGGGTGTTATGATGTCTGGAACCTTGAAAAAACCGCAGGTTGCAGAAACTGTCATGTGAACGGCCTCCATGATATTGTGATAGGATGCCGGCATTTTACCGTCCGCTGCAGAAACTGCGGGTTCACGCATTTCTATAAATTCGATCTCGAGTATATGGCAAAGGATGAACTCAACGTGGGACAGGAGAACACTCATGCCGCATGACATCATCCTATGCGATACAGCACGGTGAGGTGAAAGGTCGTAAAAGCGTGTGCCGGATTCGTTACTTCTCTTCCCGAACCATTTCGATCGCTTTCTTTGGGCATTCGTTCGCGCAGATACCACAGCCTTTGCAGAACGTCAGGTCCACGTTGAGATCGGCATCGATCGCAGAGTCCGGGCAATACAGTGCACAGAGCCCGCACTGGTTGCATTTCTCTTTATCGACGACTGGTTTAAAAACCCTCCACGTTCCGGTCTTTCCGGCTGCCCCCTCTGTCGGTTTGCTTATTGCGAGGCGCTGACGACCCTGGCTCATGCGCTCATCTCCCTGTATGCGGTTTCAGCTGCCGTGACATTACGCTCATCGGTAAACATCTCACGGATTGATTTTTTCGCTGAATCGACGGAAATAATACCCATCTTTGCAAGTGCACCGAGTACAGGTGTATTCAGGATCGGGCTTCCTGCAACCACGAGATTCTCGTGGAGTGCGATGCCGGTCAGGTCTACGTGGCTGGATGAAAATCCGGCAAACTCTCTTGTATGAGCGCTGTTGATCAGGATTTTCCCGCCTTTTTTCAATCCGGCGAGTACATCGACAACATCCATGACACTCGCATCGAGCACCACGACCAGGTCAGGTTTTTTTATCTGGCTGTAGATCTTGATCGGGTTATCATCTATCCGGACGAACGAAACGATCGGTGCGCCCCTGCGTTCAGCCCCGTAGAACGGGCACGCGGTGGCGTACTTTCCGTCATGGATTGCTGAAAGTGCAAGGAGGCGTGCAGCCGTTACCCCTCCCTGCCCGCCCCTTGAATGGATGCGGATCTCAAACATGGTCATTCACCATTCACCCCGAACCAGAACTCTTCGCCGATCCGACGCTTCCGGATGAAATCCGCAATGTCATCGTACGTGACTTCCTGTCCCCCGAGACCGGCGATCACGCTGAATACATCGGTCTTCTGCCGGGCCTGAATTGAATTTGCGAGTATGCCCCCAAAGCCAAACGAGTAGGCCCGGTCGATTACGACAACCTCCTTTCCTTTTAAATTGAGTTTCGGGAACGGGCGGAACCAGCGCAGGCGCATCGAACCAGCCCGGATACCTTCTTTACGGAGCACGTCTACAGCGACTTCAGCCTCCTTGCCGAGCGTGCCCATCGATACAACGACCACATCAGCATCATCGCACTGGTAGTCCTCGGTGAACCCGTACTTCCTGCCAAAACGAGCTGCAAAATCCTTCTCAGTTTCGTCAATTATCTTCAC
>JBGOZZ010000013.1:0-12003 GCA_041480465.1 Methanoregula sp.
CCAACCGCAGTCCCGACAACCGTTGTAACAACTGTTCCGACCACGGTCGTAACAACCGTCCCGACGACAGCAACCCCGACTCCGACCCCGACCCCGACACCCGGGTTTGGTGCATTGATTGCATTAATCGGTCTCGGTGCAATTGCGTTTATCGTCGTGCGCAGGCACTGAACTAAAATCTAAAATCTCTTTTTTTTCGAAACTTTCCTGATAAAAAATATAAACTGTGGTTCTGCTGCACTCCTACACCGATTCTCACGGTATCTTCCGATTTGAATTCGGGTAATGATACTCTTTTATTGTCCAATGCGGTCAACGTAGATGTGAGAAGGATATATTCATGAGATACTTCACCCCTTGAGTGAGGAGATCAATCAATGAAATTAAATGTAAAAAATCTGGATATTGCATCGCGGGGTGTGCTGCTTAATCGTGCGGACGCCCGCAGCATCGGTGTGCTCGATGGTGACAGGGTTCAGGTAATCAATCCAAAAAATGGTGTTTCGGTTGCGGCTTTTGTAGAGACTACGTCGACCATTACCCCGCAGGAAACGATAGGTATCTATCGCTTCACAAACGAGAGACTTCATCTTGAGGACGGAGCTGAGATAGAAGTCAGGGAAGCCGCACGACCTGCATCCCTTGACTATGTCAAGAAGAAAATGGATGGGGGCAAAATCTCCAAAGAGGAGATGCTGACCATTATCAAAGATGTTGTGAATGACGATTTGTCATCAGCAGAAATCACGGCTTTTATTATTGCATCGTATATCAATCCGCTTGATATGGATGAAGTGGAACACCTTACCCGTGCCATGGTTGAAACCGGCGAACGCATAAAGTTTGCATCCAGACCTATTGTGGACAAACATTCAATTGGTGGTGTTCCTGGCAACAAGATCTCTTTACTCGTTGTTCCTATCATCGCTGCAAGCGGATTGAAGATACCAAAGACAAGCTCGCGTGCAATAACCGGAGCAGGAGGCACAGCCGATCTCATGGAAGTCCTGGCAAACGTCGAGTTCTCTGCAGCGGAAGTGCAGAAAATGACGGAAAAGGTGGGTGGAGTCATAGTATGGGGAGGTGCGACCAACATCGCTCCTGCGGACGACCGCATCATCCTCCAGGAATATCCGTTTAAAATCGATGCCCGTGGCCAGATGCTTGCAAGCGTCATGGCAAAAAAATTTGCAGTAGGGGCAAATCTTGTTGTAATTGATATCCCTGTCGGGCAGCATACCAAGGTCCCCGGCATGCAGGAAGGGAGAAAACTTGCCCGTGAATTTATCGAACTTGGCGAACGGCTTAACATGAAAGTCGAGTGTGCCCTGACGTATGGGGATATTCCTGTTGGCCGCAGCATTGGTCCGAAGCTTGAAGTGATTGAAGCTCTCCGTGTGCTTGAGGGTGCAACTGAACCGAACTCTTTTATCCAGAAGAGCTTGTCTCTTGCGGGAATTGCCCTCGAGATGTCAGGCAAGGCTGCACGAGGGACCGGCACTGCCATGGCACAGGACATCCTCCAGAAAGGAAAGGCACTTGAGAAATTCCGCCAGATCATAGAGATCCAGGGGGGTGATCCAAATGTTAAATCAGGTGACATTATCCCCGGAGAACATCGGTTTGTAGTAAATGCCCCATCATCCGGGTATGTGATTGAAATGAATAACCTGTCACTCATCACCCTCGCCCGTACCGTAGGAGCCCCCCATGATCCTGGCGCTGGCATTCTGTTGCACGCAAAAAAGGGCAATCTCATCAAAGCAGGGGAACCTCTTTTTACTATCTATGCTGAAAGGAGCTGGAGGCTGCAGAAAGCAATTGAGGATGGACGGCGTCTCATGCCAATCATTGTAGAAGGAATGCTTTTAGACCGAGTACCCCCCACATCGGAGATATAGACCGATGTTCTCATATAGAAGCAGCGGGCGATATTCATTATGTATCGACAGAGAAATCGTTTCCTTATCACCCTGCTGTGCATCATTTTCCTTTGCAGCTCTGTTCAGGCAACGATCCTGCAAATTTCGGTGAGGGATAGTTCAGATAACTCAACGATTCCACACGCTACAATATTTCTGAATGGAGCCAGCTATGCAAAAACTGATAACAACGGACAGGTTTCTCTCACTCATGCCGGATTAGATGACCAGTTGATCCGGGTTACTATGGCCGGTTATAATGACTGGGAAAATGTGGTGCCAAAAAACGAAACATCGCTCCTGGTAAACCTTAGTCGGAAGAGTCTCGTCCTGAAAATAGGCCTTTATGACTCTGATTCCCTCGGGCTCATATCAGGTGCGCGTGTAAATATTTCTGCGGAAAATCTGACACAGACAAAATTGACAGATACCGCGGGTTCAGTGACGTTTGAGGTAAATGCAACAACATTGTATTCTATAGACATCACTGCTCCAGATTACCTGTCACGAAAAGGTGTTATTGACATAGGTACTGAAGATACGGATGCTCAATACTGGCTTCTCCCCTCCAACCGTTTCTCTTTTATTATAAAAGATAAAGATAGCCTGACGGCCATCCCTGATGCCGAAATACGTATCGATACCATACTTGCAGGAAAAACCGATTCCAGAGGAGTTCTGACAACTTCTCTCGCGCGAGACAAAGTTCATACTATCGAGATTAAAAAGTCCGGCTACCAGACATTTACTGAATCAAAAGTAATCAGTGAAACGGACGCCATAGATTCTGTTGTACTTTCAAAAGCGCTTCTGGGAGCGTTTATTTATACCCTTGATGAAAATCGCGTTCCGATTAATGGTACAGAATTATACATTAATGGAACCCTCGTGGGAACTACCAACCAGTTTGGCCGAAGCAATTTTCCCAGCCTTGTTTCCGGTTCATATGTGGTCGAAGCCAGAAAGACCGGTTATGTCTCACTGAATCGTACAATTCTTGTAGCGAATCCGGGGGAAGAATTTACATTTGAGATGCCGTTTGAAACTGCAGGTCTTACGATTTTTGTCGAGGAAAAAAACCAGAAAATACTGCCAAACGCAACAATAATAATTAACGGTAACACGGTGGGCATGACTGATGATCACGGTCAGTATGGTACAAAGGTCAAATTCAACACTTTTTACAATATTTCAGCAGCAAAAGATACGTATCAGACAGCATCGATCCAGACGCAGTTTGTTCAGGGAAATGCTACAGCATCAGTAACCCTTATCATGGAAAAGAATCCCGACTGGGGACTTATCACGCTGATCGTAGTCGGAGCAGTTGCTATTCTTGTGTTGTTTGGAATTATCAGGATGTTTGGCGGCCGGAAGCGACGACATATTATGAGAAAAAACGATATATAATTTTTATTTACAAAAAAAAAAGCGGACCCAGCGGGAATCGAACCCGCGTCCTTGGGTTCGAAGCCCAAGAGGATGTCCTCTACCCCATGGATCCTTCTCATCTCTTATATATCAAAAGATATTAAGCATTTTCTACCGATAATCTTAGTGAATGATTCTATCTGCACCGGAGATAATCCATCGTCTCGACCGCAATTGCGCAGGGGGAAACCTGGTCATTACTCCCTATAGCAGCGAATGTCAGCAGCCTGCATCATATGACCTGCGTGCTGCCGGGGATATACACCTCCCAAAAGGAACCTGTACGCTTGTCCCAACGCTTGAATGGGTCGAGCTCCCAAAGGATCTTGCCGGGACGCTCCGCTGCAGGTCCTCGTTTGGGAGGCGGGGTGTTCTTCTTGGTGCCGGGTTTATCGATCCGGGATTTCACGGACAATTGACCTTATGCCTGACCAATCTGGGAAGCGATGACATCATCATACGGAAGAACGATCGCGTGGTGCAGATAATTCTTCATGAAGTGAGGGAGAGCAACCAGTGTTATTCGGGTCGTTATCAGGATAGCCGTGGCGCTGTGGAGGCAAAGTGAGCATGATCCGCACAGAAAGAAAATATATTGAAATTCTTCGCATTCTCAAAGAACACCGTGACCCGATAGGAGCGAAGCGGCTTTCAGAACTCATGGCAGAACGGGGTTTTATTCTCAGTGATCGGGCAGTTCAGTATTATCTCAGCTACCTTGATACCATGGGGTTCACTGAAAAGATCGGTAATCAGGGCAGGATATTGACAAAGGCCGGACTGGATGAGACTGATAATGCTCTTGTTGATGACAGGATAGGATTTGTCATCTCAAAACTCGAGCGTCTTGCTTACCGGAGCACATTTGATCCTGCAACCAGTACCGGAGATGTTGCTTATAATCTCTCAATCGTTCCCCTTGAGTCATTTGAGAAGGTCAAATCCGCATTTGATGAGGTCGTGAAATCTGGGTGCGGTTTCTTCAGTTCTTACCGGATAGTCGAACGGGACCCACAGGTTCCATCAGGATCGGTAGGATTCATTACCATCTGCAGTATCTCTATGGATGGCGTGTTCCAAAGAAACGGTATACCGGTAAAGATGGCATATGGCGGGAGGCTGGAGATCGAGCATGGGACACCAAAACGGTTCAAAGATTTGATCGGTTACCGGGGGACAACGATAGATCCACTCGAACTTTTCATTTCGTCAGGACTTACTTCAATTTCAAGTTACTCACGATCCAAATCCGGTATTGCATTGGCAAATGTGCGGGAAGTCCCCTGTTCTGCCAGAAGCCGGGTCGAGGAAACGATCCGTCTGATGAACGAATGTGGCTTTATTTTTCCCGTTGTTATGGGAACTCAGGTCTTCAACCTGCCCGCAAATCCTTTCCGGCTTTCGATAGTTGCATTCAGCGGACTGAATTATATTGGAAATACCGTAGAACATGGTATTGAGATTTCCACTGAGATCGGAGCTGGTAACATTCAGTTTGCAAAAGTGATGGAAATTAATTAATCAGATCCATGAGATGTCATCTTTTTTTGAAGCGTTCTTCTCTCGATTGTCGGGTGATTTGAATGCTTCTGTGATTTGAACAATGCTTTCCGGTTCATCCTTATTCTTTGATTCCATGGAATTTTTTTTCGTTTTCAGATCCGTATGGATGAGTGCCGAATCCCGTACCTGGGGGCCAGCAGATCTGTGAATACCCTTCCCCTCAAAAATATGGTCTTTTGACTTATTTGCGAATTTCTTAGTATCGATCTTTATTCCTTCGGAATCGGCCTGCCTCGAATATACTTCAGGTCGCATAATTATAGAACCATCATCGTCTTTTCCAGAAAAACCCTTAATCTCCCGTTCTGGAACTTGAGTTTCCCGTATCTCTGAACGCACTCTCTTTCTTTGTATGATAACTCTTCTTTTCTCCGGCTGCAGCGGGGAAACGTCAGCAGGTTCAAACTGTTCAGGTTCATCTTTGCGTGGTGTCTTTTTGGAAATTTCTCTTTTTAATCTGATAATTTCAGAAGGATTTACAGGATGCGTTTGCAATCCAGATCCTCCCGTTGGCTTATGACCCGGGATTGCCATTGTTCGCTGTCGCTGTAATTCTCTCTCAATTATTTGTCGTTCCATTTCCTTTGTTCTTATCCGTTCATCACCTTTATGCGGTAGTTGTTTTTCATCCGGTATCCTGGAATCTGCACCATATGTTGATTTTTTGTTCTGAGGTGTTCCTTGAACTGATGAAACGCGTGATTGTTGACGTGGTGCGGATTGCGTAGTATGATTGTCATGATCCTGCGCAACTACCCGAAGTCGTGACGCACGAGGTTCTTCCATTTCCAGTTTGCCATCAGTACCTGCTGATACCGGGGTTATTGTTTCTTTGGCTAGGTGTGGTTTTGCTGCGGGATGATGCGGTATCCTCTTTCCGGGATCTGTTGGGTCTGAGAACATTCTGCGAGGTAAAACGTCATTCGGGGCTGTAGATTGTTGAGTCTTCTCATACCCGGCTGGATACTCTTCTTCAAGCTGCCCGAATTTTCCGGAATCCTGTATACCGGATATTTGACTTTTTCGGGACTTCACAGGAAGAACGAGCATCTCATCTTTTAATATTTTTTCACCATGAGGGAGTGACACTCCAAAGTCTTCGCCACTGATACTGACGCGTTCAGAAGCGGAGATTGTATCAAAGTCTGGTTGCGTTAATATCGGAAGGCTTTCCTGGCGACTGGATTTATACTGGCTTTGAATTTCCTTGAGTTCTGTGATTCGGGGAATATTTTCAAGTCCGGAGAGCATGATGATAATTGCCACGTTTTTTGTATTCATTACGGGATAATCCCCGGATCTTGTTTCCAGTCCGGCTATACTTCGGTCGATCCATTTACGCACCGTCATATACCCTTTCATGGATAACTCGTGAGATGGGCCGGCAATAAGAATCAACGCCTTGTGCGCGCTTGTCATATCGCAGGGTGTCGATACCTCATGATAAATTGCCTGCTTGGCAAGGTCAACAATCCGGGAAGCTTTTATCTTGTGCGCGTCAGGAAACAGACCTGTCGGGTGCCAGCTGGTCAAGAAACTTAATGGGCTATATGGCAGGCGCTCTACCGCGTACCCGATGGTAATATACCCCATCCCTTTCATGGTATTGAGCACTTCACCTGAATCCAGTACAACTTCTGCGAGATCGAGCCCTCCGTCTGCCTTGAACTCCCCGGCTCTCAGAATCAGGCTTATCCTCCTGACAATTGCTTCGTTCAGGAGTAAATATGTGGCAAGTTCCGGTGAAATATCAGGATCATTTTTCCTGAAACCGAGTTTTTCAGCCAACCCTTTTTCTTTTTTTACGAGCGTTGATCGTTGCGCCTTTGTTTTTTTATACCACGTTTCATTGTCAAAGAGAATAATCCCGTCGAGAAGGGGTGATAGCATTTCAATGTCATCGGCTGCTTTTGCAGAGTGACGCACACCCTCGGCAAGACAGGGAAGTGTAACAAGCCCGAAGATCGGCTCCGCAGTCGAAGAACGAAGTGAAGCGATGATATGAGGTGCAACATCCACCATACTGCCGCCGAGCCCGCAGCACACAAAGATTGCATCAGTTTCACCACTTTCAAAATTATGGATACGAGAAACAATTTCCCCGATATCAATTGTTGCAGTCAGAGTGTCTCCTTCCTCTTCAGGGTGAAGATCCGGGTCAAAGGGCGGGAAAAATAGTTTTGCATTCTCAGGCAGGCTTCCAAGCTGAGCTAAGGTCTCCGAATTTACATCGATCGCAAGTGCCTGTACACATATTATTTTGCTGCTACGTCGATCTGTCGTATAAAGACTATTAACGATCCTGCAGCCTGCGCCACCCAATCCAATAGCTAGTATTCGCATACAATAAATCCCGATTAAAACCCTATACGATCCCCTAAAGGTTAATGTACTGTTATTTTGCTGAAAGTTCAATATCTTATAGGATGCCACTTTGTAATGATATAATAGTAGATGGATTTTTCAAAAAAAAATAATCCTGTTGATAAAAAAAATAAAATATCTCATTTTGAGTTGAAATCTCTCAACCGTTTGGAACAACATTGGAAGAAATGGAACTAAATAATCATATAATTAAATGTGATCGCTAAAAACGTCAGTGGGACGACTGATCGGACATATCTTGGTGCGTTCCCTTCCGTTTCAGGACCCAAATAGAAAATCCCGGTTAAAAAAACGTTAAAATGGGCATATTTCGGGCGGATTGCGCAAAAGGGTCAACGCAAAATGATAATTTATTTAAGCGCTCGGACGAAAATAATCTATGAGGTGAATAACCCTTGACATATGGAATTGAATTTGTACCAGGAAATGTAAATGTAAAGCAAGTAGTAAACTTCTGTAAACTTGCTGAGTCAAAAGATATCGACTTTGCATGGATCACCAACCACTACAACAACCGTCACTGCTACCCCACCCTCGCAGCAATTGCGCAGGCAACAACGAGCCTGAAAATGGGTCCGGGTATCATGAACTCATTCACTGACACGCCAGCGGCGATGGCATCTTTCTTCTGCACATTAAATGAGATCTCAGACGGACGCGCAGTGCTGGGGATTGGCCCCGGTGACCTCTCAACCCTGCCGAAGCTTGCAATTCTGGCCGAGAAACCGGTAGCGCGTCTTGAAGAGGCAGTTACACAGATCCGCAAGCTCTGTGCCGGTGAGGAAGTCAAGAAATCAGGCATGAAGTTCTTTGACTACGACGGCGCAAAGCTGACGGGTGTTAATCTTCCGGGCAAGAAGGGCGTCCCGATCTACATCGGTGCGCAGGGCCCCAAGGTCCTCGATCTTGCTGGAAGGGTTGGAGACGGTGCACTGATCAATGCATCCAATCCAAAGGACTTCGCTATTGCAATCCCGATTATCAAGGCAGCAGCTGACAAAGTCGGCAAGAAGAACTTTGATATCGGTGCATACACCGCAATGTCCATAGACACCAGTGAGAAGAAGGCACGGAACTCAGCAAAGATTGTTGCCGCATTCATCGCAGCAGGCTCCCCGCCAGAACTTCTCACCCGACACGGTCTTGATCTGAACAATGTTGCAAAAATCAAGGCAGCACTTGGAAAGTTTGACTTCAAGACGGTCGGAGAACTCGTTGGAGACAAGGAAATCGATGCATTCACCATTGCAGGAACCCCTGAGATGGTCAAGCAGAAATGCGAAGCCCTCACCAAGGCCGGTGTCACCCAGATCATCTTTGGCTCACCGCTCGGTCCTGACATGACCACATCGATCCGCCTGCTCGGTAAGCACGTTATATAAGCCGGAATCAAATTTCCGGCCGGATAGATCTGAAAGCAATAAGGCAGCAAAGCCTTAAAAACAGACAATTTCTTTTTTTTTTTAAAATAATACACAATTGACTGTAAACAATTAAAAAATTAAACGAAACGCAGTTGATATCCAATAATCATAGAGGGAGCCTCTATCATGAAAAATTATTAACTGCCGAATAACGATACTAGCACCCGTTTTTTAAAGACCTCCAATGTTAACTATCCTGATATGAATAAAGCAACGAATACGTCAAAGTGTGTTTCAGTTTTTGAAAGTCGGGAAAATATATTTCTGGTATAAGATGACCTAAAAAAGCTCGGATCACCATGATCGGTGACATGATCGGTGAATTAACCGAAAAAATTGTCGGTCAGCGTGTAATACGCCGCCGCTATAGTGAGCTGAAGATTGTGATATAACCTTTATTGCCACTGTTAAATTAAGGGAAAGACCTTAGGGTGGAATGTATGCTGAAGGTAATGGAATCATGGTGACCATAAAAGGAGAAAAGGGGATCTTACATGGATCCGGCATCACTATCGTAGGAAAGGGTCCTGGTATGAGGATGCGTGGGGTACGCTATGCCCAGACCACATCTCCATCCCTCAGTAGACTCAACAACGTATCCTTAGTCAATGAGATCGAGACTATGTCAAGACGGGACGATCCATGACAAGATGTGGGAGTGGAAGTAAGGGTATATCTCGTCAGGTTCAATGTCTTCGATGCGTGAACCCCTTTTTAAAAAAAAACATTCATTTGAATATAAGATAGGGAAAATCAATGAATAGCGATGACAGCCGTCAACACTATTATCAAAGTGATAATAAGGCAAGATCAATGTGCAAACGACTATCTGATCCCACCGAAAATATTATCGTGAACTTGGATGTTTAGTCTCAGGGAAGTTCCGACCGCCAAAGGTACATTACAGTATCGTGAAGAACATCTCACCGGACTAACATGCAGGATTAGCCCTGACCGGTTGAACCGACATATTGACCATGTATCGTGTATTCCAATAAACTCAGATTCCTGTCCCTTCTGTCGGGAAAATGTTTTTTCGGTGACGCCAACTTTTCATGACGGGAACCGGATCATTAGGGGTGAGAGCGTAACCTTTCCCAACCTCTTTCCCTTTGGCGAAGGTCATGTTGTTACGGTAATAACCCGTGAGCATTTTGTCCAGACGTTCACCCGCCAGCAGATTGTGGATGCACTTTTCAGTCAGATCGAAGCGCTCCAGCATATTGATGGGTATCCAAGCATCAACTGGAATTTTCTTCCGTCAGCTGGTGCAAGTCTTATCCATCCACACATGCAGGGGTTGTCAGATTCCCGGCCTTCCCGAATTGTCGATCAGTATCTTCGCGCAAGTCAACAGTACCGCAGAGAGCATACCAGGAACTATTGGGAAGCAGTAAAGATGGAGGAGAAGGTATCCGAGAGATATCTTTTTGGTGATGAGATCTTTTGGTCAGCTCATGCTGTACCTGTTGGTGAACGTGAAGTGCGGGGTATTTTGCCCATCTCCTCTCTTGGTGATATGGCCGATTATGTGGATTTGCTTGCACGTGGAATTCTTGAAATCCTTTCTCTGTACCGGAAACTATGTACGTATGCGTTTAATATGTCCATCTTTTTTGATAAAAAAGGAGAGGATAATGGGTTCTGCGCGTTTTGTTCAATCATTTCACGGATTAACCCCAATCCGTCATCAACAAGCGATTCAGCTTTTATGGAACGACTCCATCTTGAACCAGTTATTTTGACACTTCCTGAAGATCTGGGGCGTTATTACAGGACTGAGTATAAGAAAAACGCCGATGAGAGAATGGGAAATCTTTGAAAAATTAAAAGAAAAAGTTAAAAATAATTTACTCTGGCTTGCTCATCAGTTTCACTTTGGAAACGATGATGCCATCTTTCTTGTGCGGTTTGCGGATTACACCGTCGCAGGCTTTCTCCATTTCCCGTGCCTCATCACAGAGTTGGGCTGCCTTGCGCATCATTTCGTGAGCGCTGGTGACGATCGGTACGTACTTCTCCCATTCCTTCGTCATGAAACAGCCTTTGACGTTCACCATCGCGACTGCCGAGGCAATCTCGTATGCTGCGCGGGCTTTTGACATCGCATATGCGTTCGTGAACTCGCCATCAACTGCTTTGTCTGAGGTCATGATGACCTTTGGGAGTTCAAGTTCTGCACCCTTCTTGCCTGCTTTTACCTGGTCAATAACCTTGTCGAGAGCAAGCTGGAGCTTGCGGAATGCCCCGGTAAGGGCAAGCACTTTCACAAGGTTACCGTTGTAGTCTGCCATTTCGATGGGGTCGAGGAACTCGCGGCGTGCACCGATCATGGAGTCAGCCTTCATGATGACGTATCCGAATTTGCTGTTTTTGACCTCTTCCCATTCCTTCTTGGTGGTAACATCATCAGTAATGATAACTACCGGGATGCCTGCCGCAGCGAGCTGTTCGCGAGCTCCAGTTGGTCCGGGGAGGACACCATTCGGTGATACGACAATACAGAAGTCAGGTTTCCATGCTTTCATATTGGTTACCACGCGGTCAATATCCTCCGGCTGGAGTTTTGTGCCGCTGGTAGCCATGAAAGTCTGCATATCTTCACGGTCTGCTCTCTCATCGAGAAGCAGCTCTGCCATCACACCACTTGCAATGTTGCCGAGTTTAGCAACTCCTACTTTAACAACCATCTAAATCACCTAGTTTTTTATAACACGTTATTATGACCCGGTATTGATATAAACATTTTGAAATGTCATTTCTCCTCGAAAAAATAGTGAAAAATTAATTTTTTATCCTGTATTCACACTTTAATAAACCCCGTAAAACTATTAGTCGGTATATGGCAGAGTTAACGAAAAGTGTTTAAGTTTGGATACAAGATTGTGTAGTATGAAGGATGGGCTGCTCACCGAACGCCAGATGGAGGTTCTCAGGTACCGCAAACAGGGGCTGACCCAGCAGCAGATTGCTGATATTATCTCCACTTCAAAAGCGAATGTCTGCACAATTGAAAAGAGTGCGATGGAAAATATACGAAGGGCAAAAGAAACGCTTGATTTTCTTTACACGCTGGATGCCACTCACCTGTGTACTATTCCCTCTGGGACTGATCTGTTTGATGTTCCCTCCATAATCTTTGGAGAAGCGGAAAAAATTAACATAAAAGTAATGTATGATACCATTTCCTTGATAAACCGGTTGAGGGAGGCCCGCCCCCAGTGTTGCAAAGCACGTTGTGTATGTGAAGATATTATTGTATATATCACCGATCTCGG
>JBGOZZ010000014.1:0-11768 GCA_041480465.1 Methanoregula sp.
ATGTAATGAAGCGTCTTGATGATGCAGCGGCTGACATCCCTCCCGCAGCGCTCGCGATGGCAAAAAGGGTCTTTACGCGGATCAATGACGCTGAGAAACGGGTCCATGGTGGTTCCCACGTGCACTTTCACGAGGTGGGAGCTGATGATGCAATTGCCGATGTAATCGGTGCCTGTACGGCATTTTTCTCGCTTGGCATTGATGCTGCGGCAGTGATGCCGATCACTCTCGGGCGGGGGTCCGCGGCAGGTTCCCACGGCATATTCCCGATACCTGCACCAGCCACTGCTGTAATTCTCTCTCAATCGGGACTGGTAGCCCGGCAGGGAAAAGAAGAGAATGAACTCTGTACGCCAACCGGGGCAGCACTCCTTGCAGAATTTTCAACGATTGCCGCACCAGATATCGGAACCTACACTATTCAGGCAGTGGGATATGGTGCTGGCACCCGTGATCCGACGGATATTCCTAATGTGATCCGCGCTATGGTCATCGAAACGACGGGAGATGACGGACCGATGCAACCGGACATGGTCGATATTCTCGAGACCAATGTCGACGATGTCAGCGGTGAGGTAATAGCCAATGCAATCACCAGGTTTATAGAAACCGGTGCACGGGATGCAAGCGCGATGCCGATCATCATGAAGAAGGGAAGACCTGGATTCCTTATCCGGGTGATCTGCGCTCACGACAAGAGTGCGGATCTGGCAGAACTGATCGCACGGGAACTCGGAACGCTTGGTATTCGCTGCATTCCTGCGGTCCACCGGTTTATCGCAGAAAGAACTATCGAAGAGGTAGATGTCGAAATTGCAGGAAAACGCCGAACAATGCCTGTCAAAATCGGATGGATGCAGGGTGAAATTTATTCGCTTAAGGCAGAATTTGATCCAGCCCGTACCTGGGCTTCAGAGACGGGTATTCCACTACGTGATGTACTATGTGCAATTGAAAAAGCCGGCTGGAAATCCTTAAAGAAAGTAGGTGGGGACAAGGTGACAGATGAAGACTGACCGGCGGAGCAGCGGGAACTCCGCGCTTGACCGTCTGCTTGGCGGGGGGTTTGAAGTGCGGACAATAACCCAGTTCTACGGAGAACCGGCGAGTGGAAAGAGTACACTATGCATGATGGCCGCCGTTGCCTGCCTTCGGGCCGGTCAGTCCGTTGTCTTTATCGATTCTGAAGGTTTTTCCATTGAGCGGTTCCGGCAGATCGCAGGTGCAGACACCGAAAAAATTGCCGAACGGCTCTTCTTGTTCGAACCCATGGACTTTGAGCATCAAGGAGCGATGATTGCAGAGGCGGATAAGGTTCTCAAGGCGCATAAACCCGGGTTGCTGGTCATGGATTCTGCAACGGCTCTGTACCGGACCGATCTTGAGAAGGGAAGGGATTCCATCCAGATGCTCACGCGACAGGTGATCCAGTTGCTCGGTTATTCCAAACGATACGAGCTACCGGTAATCATAACCAACCAGGTGTATATGGATACTATAAAAAACACCTACCTCGGCCTCGGAGGTACTGCGCTCGAGCATATCTCCAAGGTGATTATACGGCTCGAAAAGACAGACAATCCCGGGTTCCGCAGGGCCCGGCTCGTCAAGCACCGTTCACAGCCGGAGGGAGCCTTCTTCGATTTTGAAATCATTGGAGACGGGATCAGGGCAAGAGAGTGATCTCAGACATTTCTCCTTAAAAAAATACCATCATGAATTAATGGCATTTGCATTCCGGAAACGATAAAATCTGAATGGTTATATCTTGACAGCCCAATAGAATTCTAAGAAATGGTTCTGCGAAAAGAGATAACGATACAGATCAAAGATCTTTTAAAGAAAAATCCGCAAGGCCTGAGTATCACGGAAATCGTCGGCGCGATCGGTGTCAACCGGAATACTGCAGGGAGATATCTTGAGAACCTCCTCGTATCAGGACAGGTTGAAATGCGCCGATTCGGCATGGCAAAGATCTACATGCTCTCGCAGAGAGTGCCACTGTCTGCAATTCTTTCAATATCATCAGAGCTGGTCGTACAGCTTGATAGTAATCTTCGGATAATCTTTATAAACGAGCCATTTCTTGACCTTATCAGGACACATGGAAAAGAGGTTTTAGGAAAAAATATTGAATATACATCCGTCGCCACTGTATTTGAAGAGGCATTTCCCTGGCTCATCAGAAAAATCCGGGACGGCCTGAATGGCATCGAAAGGTCCGGGGATATTGCCCTGCGTTTAAAAGGTCTTATCTTTTTCTATCGGATTGCACCAACGGTCTTTGAGGATGGGCGAAAAGGAGTCTCTGTCATCCTTGAGGATATTACCGAACAAAGGCAGGCGGATGATGAATTACGGGAGAGCGAGGACCGGTACCGCAAACTCGTTGAGATATCTCCAGACGCTGTTTTTCTTCACAGGGAAGGAAGGATCCTCTACGCAAACCCTGCTGCCTTCACACTCCTTGGGGCTTCGCATTCTGACGAAATTGTCGGAAAAAATATCCTTGATTTTGTCCCCCCCGCTTTCCAGGATAGAGTCAGGACAAATATCGAAAAAGATCTTGAGGGACAGACATCCCCACGAACAGAATTAACTATGCATCGTATTGATGGGACATCGATACTAGTTGAAGGCAGAGGGATAGGGACAATAATCGACGGTAAGCCCGCTGTTCTGGTTGCAATAAGAGATATCACAGAACAAAAGCAGGCAGAAGAAGCATTGCGGGAGAGTGAGGCAACCGCACGTGCACTTCTCAATGCACCGACAGATTCTGTCATATTAATAGATAATCGTGGTATTATTCTTGCACTGAATGAAACAGCGGCTTTACGCTTTGGGAAACGTAGCGATGAATTGATTGGTAGCCTTGCAGATGATCTCCTGCCAGAAAAGGTTGCAAAAACGAGAAGAACGCTGATTACTCGGGTGCTTGAAAAGAAAGGGATGGTGCGTTTTGAGGATAACCGGGACGGCAGATGGTACGATACGGTTGCATATCCTATAATCAGCGAGTCTGGAGAAGTGGACAAAATCGCGATTATTGCCCGTGACATTTCTGAACAAAAACGTATTCGGGATTCACTGAAGGAGAGTGAGGAACTGCTCCGGCTCCTGCTCGATAGTTCGGATGATTTGATTTTCATGCAGAATCCCAATGGGGAAATACCTGTACATTAATGCCGCAGCTCAATGTGGTATATCAAAGAAAGAAACACTCGGATCAACTCCGCATGATTTCATCGACAGAAAGACGGCAGATATGATTGTCAAGCGAATTAAATGCGTAGTAAAAAACGGAAAGAGCATACGAGATGATACACAGATAGTCTGGAAGGGTCAGACACTCTGGTTCAAGCGACAATCTCTTTCCAGTCAAGGATGGAACGGGTAATGTCATTGCTGTTGTGACAATTTCTCAGAACATCACAGAGCGTAAGCGGAATGAAAAACTTTTAGTTGAGAGTGAGACCCGGTACCGATCCCTTGCTGAATCTTCACAGGATCTTATTTTTGTTATTGATCGCAATGACAGGGTTGTGTATGTTAATAGTTTTGCAGCTTCAGTACTCCAGAAACAGCCTGAAGATATTATCGGAAAACCAAGAGTCACTTTTTTTCCATCAGAAATCACCAGCCGACAACGGGTACAACTACAGCGGAATTTTTGAGAATGGTAAGCCGGTCAGGAGTGAGGAATCTATGATTCTTAAAAATAATATCCACTGGTTTGACCATTTCCTCGTTCCCCTGTCCTACGAAAATGGATGTGTCCTGTCAGTACTTGGCATATCACGTGATATCGCTCAACAAAAAATAAAAGATGATGACTTCCGGCATAGCGAATAGCGTTTCCGAAAATTCATCACAGCTATCGGAGATATTGTCTGGGAAACTGATGCGCATGCACGTTTTGTACAGGTAAGCCCGGAGGTGGAAACAATTCTTGGATATGAACCAGATGAGCTGATCGGACATGCCCGGTTTGAATTTCTCCACCCGGATGCAGATCAGCCTAAACCGAAAAAAGTTTCAGGCTGCTGTTAAAAGTCAGCAGAAATCTTTCCTTCATACATACATCCCTTTAGATTCATAAAGATGGACAGGTGCTATTTCTTGAGAGTATCGCAATCCCAATATACGACAACAATGATTCGTTCTCGGGATTTATCGGGATCGATCGTCGACGATAATGATACAATGTGGTGATTGTAGAACTACAATTTCATAAGAAAAAGAGGGTGAGCATTAATATGAGATTTTTCCGGAAAAAACTGTTGTTGCTGGCCCTTCCATTTTTGCACCGTCTTTGAGATAGATAGTGAGAGGGCCCCCCCGTGTGTCCACATTAATGATGTCGCCGGTAAACCCAAGCTTATGCACCACTGCTGCTGATGCAGTTGCACCTGTACCGCAGGAGAGCGTTTCTTCCTCAACACCACGCTCGAACGTTCGGATCCTGATACTATCTGTCCCGGTTCTTTCCACGAAATTCACATTCGCTCCTTTTTCGAATGTTGCATGGTGGCGGATTGCCGGTGCCACTGCTTCAACATCAATGGCATCGACTGCGTCAACAATGATAACTGCATGAGGGACACCGGTATTTACGGCGTAGACCTCGAACTCCCCTATCTTCTCCTTATATTCCCCTTCGCCGGTTGCCGGTATATCTTTACGGTCAAATTTCGGTGTCGGCATGGTGATGGTTGCAGAAAACTCGTCTTCCTTGTACCCCATCGCAACACTGATCTCCCCGGCAGGAGTCTCTACCGAGCAGGATTCCTTTACGTACCCGGCATCAAAAGCATACTTCGCAAGGCAGCGGATGCCGTTACCGCACATCTCAGCCTCACTCTCGTCAGGCTGGAGTATGCGCATTCTGATCATACTTTTTTCAGATTTGGAGAGGTAGATAACCCCATCCCCGCCAATCCCGAAACGACGATCGCAATAGATTGCAGCAAACTGCCCTTTCATGTCATCCGGAATGATGATTTTTTCATGCTCATCGATCAAAATAAAATCATTGCCGTTTCCGTGTAGTTTGGTAAATGGTATCTCCATCGCTTTATCCCTCAGTTGCTGCCCACATTGTGTGAGATATCTTTCATACACTCATTCCTCATTTCTGGTATTAATCTCAAAGGTTTTATGGAATTCTTCAATGCCCCATCCAAGATAATCCCTGATGATGATATAGGCCATCTGTGGTGGAATAACACCTGCTTCCGTTACGATGAGATCGATATACTCTGCGGGAGTCACATCAAACGCGGGGTTGCGCACCGTGACATGCGGAAGAGTACAGGAGATCTCATCTGCCAGCACCTCTCTGCCTTCACGCTCCTCGATCTGAATGAGCTCGCCAACAATTGTCCGGGGAGCGAACTTGTACGTCTCCGCTGCGACAAGAACGTTCACCCGTGCCTCGGTTGCAGTGTGTGCAACCTGCGCTGTCCCGATTTTGTTCACTACTGCACCATTAACGGTAACTGCATCGGCTCCAACAAGGACAAGGTCAATTTCATGTATGAATGAACGTACAGCTGAGTCAACGATGAAATTGGTTTTGATTCCGGCATCATTGAGAGTCCTGATTGTTACAAGTCCCTGGTTTCGCGGGCGCACTTCTGTCGCAAAAACTTCAATCTCCTTTCCGCTCCGGTGCGCTTCAAGTATACACGCGAGAGCCGCTTCAGAATTGCAGTGCGTGAGGACGGTGTCCCCGTCCCGTATATGGCGTGCGCCGAACTGTGCGATCTTTTCGACAGCATGGTGCGATGACTGTATGAACTGCTCAGCACGGTTGATCACGTCGTTCCGCGCCTCTTCAAGTGTTGCTGCCTGTTCCAGTCCGGTCATAACGAGGTGAATGGCATTCGGAAGGGAGACTGCTGTAGGGCGTGTCACAACAAGGGTTTGCGCAGCACTCTCCATTTCCCGCCGGAAAGATCTAAGATCACCAGCCATGGTTTCTGCGGCTTGCTGCCGGAGTGCATCAGCAGCCTCACGCGCGATTCTCCCCGCACCCCGTATTTCCATGCTCTTTATCTTCTCTGCGGTTTCAGTAACGAACATCATCTTCAATGATTCAATGTTCAGAAAAGTACATAGAGCTTATTGCCGGATGCTGCCATGTCAATTGCTGTCGTTTTTGATAGTGCAGGAACACTCCTGAACACGTACCGGGTTGCAAAGGATATCTGCAACAGAAAATTGCTCCCGGGTATTGAGACCACGACACTTACGTTCAGTTCACCGGATCGCGTACTCGTCGTTTTACCCGTGCATTCAAAGGATATAATGAATACACCCGGTGATATGTTACTTTCCTCCTATCTCGTGGAACATAATATCGGATTCGGCGTGAGCTGCACCAGAAAAATTGTTACCGCAGAAGAAATCGGGGATGTCCTCTATACCGACTGCCGGGTCCGCGTAAACGATCTTCAGGAGTGTATCCGCAATGTCTGGACGGTCTGTAAAGCTGAATCCGTTGTGACCATGAACAGCGGAGCGATTGTCAATATGGCAAATAAGTGCATTGAATTCACGATAACTGCCGGAGGCTGGCCGTTTGACGGGGCAAAAGAGGCGATCACTTCCCTGCACCGCCTGGGCGTACCAACTTTCATCGCATCGGGAGACCGGGTAACCAAACTGGAAAAGATGGCAGACCATCTCGGCATTCCCCGTGACAGGGTATACGGTGTGGCAACACCCACGGTAAAAGCACAGATTGTCAACGATCTGCGACAGGACTATGACAGAGTGCTGATGGTGGGCGATGGGATAAATGATTTATGTGCCATGCAGAACGCCGATATAGCGATACTTACTATCCAGCAGCCCGGTGAACGGCCGGAAGAACTTTTCAAGGAAGCTGATTATGTGGTTCAAAACGTAAATGAAGTTGTTACTATTGTTAAAAAGATGATCTCTTCCACGGGACATTCCGATCGTGACGACTGTGATGCATCATATAAAAGGTAATATGCCACAAGTATCACAATAGGTATAAGAGTATTATGAAGGCTCCACTTATCACGGTAGATAACCTCTGCATGAATTTTGACAGCACGAGGGTACTCAAGAACATTTCTTTTGAGATTGCCGAAGGGGAGATCCTGGGAATTATTGGCAGGAGTGGCGCAGGAAAGACCGTGCTTATGCACCTCATGCGGGGTGTAGAACAGCCCCCGACAAGCGGGAAGATTATCTACCATGTAGCAGCGTGTAATGGATGCGATTACATGGATGTCGGGAGCTCTTCGGGAAAACCGTGCCCGCACTGCGGGGGCATGCTCTCAGCACTTGATGTGGATCTCTGGAGTGAGAAGGATGAGATGCTGAAACGCCGCCTGATGAGGCGGACCGCTATCATGTTCCAGCGTACCTTCGCGCTATACGGTGATGACCGGGTCATCGAAAATGTACTTCATGCTCTCGATGATATCGATTATCCTCAGGAAAATGCGATCAACCGTGCAGCTGACCTGATCGACCAGGTAAGACTATCCCACCGGATGATGCACATCGCCCGGGATCTCTCGGGGGGGGAAAAACAGCGAGTGGTCCTTGCCCGCCAGCTGGCAAAGGACCCGTTCATGCTCTTTGCTGATGAACCGACCGGAACTCTCGATACCGGTACTGCGCAAATAGTCCATTCCATGCTTACAGACGCAGCAAAAACAAACAATATGGCGATGGTTGTTACTTCCCATTTCTCCCAGGTGATCCAGGATGTTGCGCATCGCGCTATACTTATAGCAGATGGCGGGATTGCAAAAATAGGAACACCTCATGAAGTTATCGAACAGTTCATGAAAGGGTATGATGATACCGAAAAGTTTGAGGAGGCCGAGCTGGGCGAAAAGGTTGTTGTCGCCCGGGACCTTGTCAAACGCTACATCTCTGTAGATCGTGGGGTTGTCAGGGCAGTAAACGGGGTCACATTTGACGTATACACTAAAGAGATCTTCGGGATCATAGGGAAGAGCGGAGCGGGAAAGACCACCCTCTCGGCAATTATTGCAGGTCTTATCGAACCAACCAGCGGGGAGATGAATATCCGGATTGGTGAAGAATGGGTCGATATGACCAAACCTGGCATCGATCAGCGGGGGAGGGCGACAGCATATATCGGGCTCCTCCATCAGGAATATGATCTTTTTCCCCATCGGACTGTCCTTGACAACCTTACCGACGCAATCGGGCTGGAGTTCCCAAAGGAGCTCGCTATGCGAAAGGCTCTTGTAACGCTTAAAATGGCGGGATTCTCTGATGAAAAGAGTAAAGAGATCCTTGAACGGATGCCCGCGCAACTCTCAGAAGGAGAACGGCATCGCGTAGCACTTGCCCAGGTTCTCATCCGTGAGCCCCGGTTTGTGATTCTTGACGAGCCCACCGGTACAATGGATCCGATCACAAAAATTGATGTGAAACATTCGATAATGCACTCCCGTGAAGAGATGGACGAGACATTTATCGTCGTTTCGCATGATATGGAATTTGTCCGGGATATCTGTGACCGGCTTGCGCTCATGCGTGGCGGCAAGATCGTACAGATTGGCAAGACAGCGGAAGTGCTCGCGATCCTCACCGAAGAAGAGCGCAGACTGATGAGTAAGCCCGCCACATGAAGAGCGCAATGATTACCATCCACCTCGATGGAGAGAGAGTGGATATCGGTGAAGGGAGTACGCTCGGTTCAGTCCTTTCCCATCATGCACCCGGATTAAGCGTGGGGATTGTTCGTCAGTCAACCCAGGAACAGGCAAAGACAGGGAATCTTGCAGTCAGCACCACGGCAGGAGAAGTTGCTATCGAGATTGTCGCGCAGAACGCTGATTTTCTTGAATCTTCCGAAACTGTGCAGAAACTTGCCCTTCACTGGAGTGATCGCTACGCGGCAGCATTCGGACCTTTTCCCTCATCCATTCATCCGTCGCGTAAACCCCATCTGTACGAGAGGGGTGATGTGATCCTTGGCTGCGGAGGTTATGAGCCGGCGCGATCCTACCTGATCTTCTCGAAAACCCGTCATTCTGCAGATCACGGGGCTGATGAAAGTGGGGGTGTCTTCGGGAAAGTGATAAGCGGCAGGGCGGTGCTCGACCGATGGACGACAGGAGACCGGATCACGCGAATCGAGCCGGTCATCAGCTGGGCGGATACCAGCCGTTCCTTCACCACGACTGACATGAGCCTCATTGTTGAAGCCGGGATGCAGATCATAACTTACGTGAACGTGATCGCTCAAGGCTACACCCCGGAACGGATCACAACGGAAGCCGTTGGTAGTGTAGAACATATGCTTCTTGCACTCCAGTCCGGGAAGTTTACCGTCAGCAGGGCAACAAGCACCCATATTCTTGATTCGCGGCTCGCCGGTACTGCTGGTATTGAAACAGAATTCCGGCACCCGCGCAGGGAGGGGACTGTGACCGTGAGAACCACCGGACAACTGGAAGGAGGCATCTACATATACCGGGAAGATGTCCCCAGCAGTCTCGTTCACAACGTCTCCGGGCAGGTAGTTCATGGTATTGAACTCGTAAAACTTGCACAAGAGCATGATGTCCTGGCCATCAGGGTTCTGCCACAACGAATCGACCTTCTTGGACTTTCCCTTGTCAGGGCAAAAGAAATCTCAGCAGAAAGGGGTATTTCAATTAATTTCGATGGCGAAGAGGGGGAGAGAATTGTTGTTTCGCAGGAGCCGGGTAATACGCTGGATGTCCTCAAAGAGCGATTGGTCACGGTGACAACAGCCCCATTGGAAAAAGTGATAGATATCGAGCTGGATGATGCAAAAGCGCCCATCAGCTGTGATATATTCCGCCGGCTTACCGGGCTTAAGGAACACGATGCCGGCATGATACCAGTCTTTTTTAAATTCGACGATGTGGTTCTGTTCAGGTCTCCCATTCCCCCCGGGATCAAGATCAACCCCGAAAATACACCAAAAGATGAAGCCCCTGCAGCGGCTCTGGCGATCACCAATGACTCCCGCAAAGGTGCCGGACTGGTGGGTGTACGGCTTTCGGCAAACAAAGAGTTCGGGCCTACCTCTGAGCCATTTGAAGGAACCAACATTATCGGGCGTGTCATCGATACGGAAAAACTGAAAAATGTAAAGGAGAGGGAGAACATGTATATCAGGGAGGTAAAGCGTTGACCGACTATACTCCGGCACATGTGGGAAGTGTAACAAAGTATGTGGTGGTGGAATCATTCGATGTTACGCCTGCTGATCTTGCAGCACGTGCCTATGAGATCTCACGGGGTGCGATGATCAAGGAGACATGTTTCGGGCTTGTCATTAATGGACAGGAAGAAGAAGTCGATCGCATCATAGCAGAGCTCAGGAGCGTTGATCCCGATCATATTTTTATCAAAGACCGGGGGTTTCCTCCCGGTGATGCCCGCCGATGCCGGGCGAACCTTGGTGGCGCACGCCCGGGGTATCATGGAATGGAATACGAAATGACAATAATTCCCTATGTTTCGCATGGCCTTGAAGTATTAAAGAACAATGACGAAAACAACATCGCTGCCCCCGAAAATCCATTGGTGCGCAGGGTACTGGACATCTCCAGACTCAAAAAAATAATCGACGCAGAGGAGTCCTGATATGGCAAAAGTATTTATCTATCCTTCCACGAGTCTGATCCTTTCTGACATGGTAGCGCGCTATGGGCATACCCCGCTCAGTTCTGCTGTCGCCATCCGTGAACGCATCCAGACCGCAGGATTCGAATCCCCACCCCTCCAGATTACACCCGAAGAACCAAAAAAAGGATTGAAATGGGCAGCAGTTGAGGTCCCCAGCGGGGTCCGGGGACGCATGGCTCTTTATGGGCCAATGATCGGGGAGTGCGAGGCTGCAATCATAATTAATGATGCAGACCTTGCGTTCGGTTGCATGGGATGTGCCCGGACAAATGAATTGATCGTGTTTCTCGTGCGGAAGAAAGACATCCCCAAGCTCGACCTCTACTACCCAAAAAATGAAGAAGAAGGTGTGAAGTTCGTCGCCGCTATTAAACGCTTCCTTGCCGAGTTGGGAGGAGGTAAATGACTCCCCCTGTTCGCATCGCCCAGCTTTCCTGCGGACCTGAGTATTCCGGCGTCCAGCATGAAATCAATACTGCGGCAAAAGAAGTGAATGGTGAGATCTTCTATCCTGATATTGCTTTAAAGGATGTCCTGCATGATTTCGAAATATTCGGGCTCGATGTCCGGAGTCCCGATCTCAAGCTCGCTATTGCCCGTGCCAAAGCCCTCGTGGAAGGACGCGTTGAAGCTGATGCAGTTTTTATTGCTACCTGTTTCAGGTGTGCCGAGGGTGCTATCGTGAGGAACGAGCTCAGGCACTACATCCACGAAAACTCAAAGCTCCCCGTGGTCAGTTATTCCTTCACTGAACGGACAACCTCAGGAACGCTCCTTACCCGCATGGAAGCGCTCACCACTATTGCCAGACGCCGGGCCCTTCTCGCACGTGAAACACAACAGGGGATCACCCTCGGACTTGACTCAGGTTCTGCTACAACGAAGGCTGTGGTGATGAAGGACAACAAGATCATCGGGACCGGCTGGCAGCCGACGATAGAGGTTCTGAGAAGTGCGCAGGAAGTGATCAGTCACGCACTTGAAGAAGCGGGAATACAGCGGAACGAAGTACAGGCTGTGGGAACGACAGGCTACGGGCGATTCCTGGTAGGTAAAGAGATTGAAGCTGACCTGATCCAGGA
>JBGOZZ010000015.1:0-11660 GCA_041480465.1 Methanoregula sp.
ATATGCAGAAGCTCTCACTTCCCGACAATGTGGCAATAGTTGATGCGGGTCTCGGCGGCCCGCACTTTATTTTTACCTTGCTCGACCCGGAAGCGACAAAGAAACTTATCATCGTCGATCTGGCTGATTTTGGGGCGGAACCCGGATCCATAACAAAACTCAGGGTCGAGGATCTGCCGCCGGGAGCGTATCGCGATGCCCATTCATGGGATCTTGCTGAACCGCTCCAGCGAATCAAGGATCAGATTGAGGTAACGATTATCGGATGCCAGCCAGCGAAGGTTACATTCCCGGAATTTGAACTCGGTCTTTCTGAAGAAATTCAGAACGCAATTCCGAAAACGATCCGGGTGATACTGGAGATAATAGGAGTGGATTATGGGACTACTATCAAGTGTCTTCAAGAAGAGCGCCAGCGAGGAACCGCCAAAAGCTGCGGCTCCACAGAAACCCGCTGACGTGGTAACAAAAACGGAAACAACAAAAAAGGAGGTTAAGCCTGTGGCAGATAAGATTACAGTAGGCCATGTGCATATGAGTGGATGCACCGGCTGTCTCGTGTCTTTAGCAGACAATTATGGAGGGCTCCTGACAATTCTGGACAGGTATGCAGATCTTGTATATGGTCTGACGCTTGCCGATGTGCGTCACATCCCGAAGATGGATGTTGCACTTGTTGAGGGTTCTGTCTGCATTAATGACAAACTCGCAGTTCAGGAAATAAAGGAAACCCGTGAAAAGGCGGCGATAGTCGTCGCTGTCGGTGGATGCGCCTGTTACGGCAACATCACCCGGTTCGCCCGCGGCGGCCAGCAGAACCAGCCGCAGCATGAAGCATACCTGCCGGTCGGAGACCTGATCAAGGTTGACGTGTACATCCCCGGATGCGCACCGACACCCCAGATGATCAGGAACGTCTGTGTGATGGCATACCTGCTCCTCAAGGGAACAAAAGAGCAAAAGGATCTTGCAACTGCATACCTTAAACCGCTCATGATGGCAGCCCAGAGAGGAACAACTGCATGCTTCTGCGATCTCATGACCGAGGTCATCAATCAGAGCCTGTGCATGGGATGCGGCAGCTGTGCAGCAGCCTGCCCAGTGCGTGCGATCACCCACGAATATGGGAAACCCCAGGGTGTGCGCGACCTGTGCATCAAGTGCGGTGCCTGCTACAACCAGTGCCCGCGGAGCTGGTACAGCTTCGAGGTTGTTGATAACTACGAGGCGATCAACGAGGCCATAATGGCGGCACTCCAGTGAGGTGATTGAAATGGGAGCAGAACTCGGTAAATACAAATCATGCGTCTCGGCACGGAGCACCAACAAGGAGATCCTTAAGCATGCACAGGATGGCGGTATCGTCACCCAACTGTTTGGATTCGCGCTTGACGAGGGCATCATTGATGGAGCGATTGTCGCAGCAACCAAGGAATTTGCGCACAAGCACCCGGAAAAAGCCATGATGGACAATTCGAACATGGAATTTCATGAGCCATGGAGACCAATTCCGGTCATTGTTACAACCAAGGAAGATTTGATTGCTGCAGCAGGTACCAAGTACAACATCAGCCCGAACATGTCCCTCATCAAGGAGGCGACCCGCAGCTTCGGCCTGGACAAGGTCGGTATCGTCGGCACTCCCTGCCAGATGCAGGGACTCCGTAAAGGCCAGCTCTACCCGATTGGGCTTCGAGATGTGGGAGCCAGTATCGCTCTTGCGGTCGGTATCTTCTGCATGGAGAACTTCCCCTACCAGAGCATTCTTCAGCTCGTGGAAGACCACGCGGCCATGAAGATGGAAGCCGTCAAGAAGATGGAGATTGGTAAGGGCAAGTTCTGGGTCTACGGCAAGCGCGGACAGGTCGTCCAGCTGCCGCTCAAGGTGACCCACAAGTACGAGCAGCCCGGTTGTCACGTCTGTCTTGACTACGTTGCAAACCTCGGTGACATCTCCACCGGATCTGTCGGCAGCCCCGATGGATGGAGCACCGTCTTTGTCAGGTCCAAGATCGGAGACTCGGTCTGGGCAAAGGCAATGGCAGCGGGGTGCTTCGAGACCCAGCCAATTGAAAAGGTCAAGCCCGGTCTTGAACTCGTTTCCAAACTAGCAAACGAGAAGATCACCAAGAACAAAGCAACCGTTGAAGCTCGCAAGACATTCGGCGTTGGCAAGGGACTCCGGAGCCCCTATATCTAAATTTTTTTCTTTTCTGACTTTTCTGATACTATCATTGTTGTAACTGTTTAACCCTCTCTAACTTTCGTAGTTAATACACCGGTTTTCAGAATAAGCTTTATACCAGCTCCCTTCATCACAATTCACAAAACCCACCCTTTTCCCGTTCAACAAAACAAGTGTATGAGACCAGTGCTCCAAGTCTGCCGTAAAAGAATTATTCCCTGACCGCCGGATGGATAACATTGAATATAAACGGGTCCGGATTTGCGGCGTTTACAATGAAAAAACCAATCTATATTACTGCATTATCGACATCATCAAAAGCGGATTGACCCTTCCATCGTTATCATCACAGGTATGATCTGGTTACAGCTCTTATCGGATATGCATTCGGGAAGAAATAAGCATAGGGAATGTGATATCCTTTTCCCGATGAATGATACCTTCACTCTGCCCAAGTGACCGTTACCTGATCGATTGTCGCATCACTCATTGTATCAAACGAGATCGTATCATGCTACCCAGCCTTTTCAAACATATTCATGAAATTACTACTTTTATATTACCATGACGATGAATGAGCGCCTTTACCTCATCCTTTTTAATCGGCACGTTCGGCATAGCGAGCCCGCCCATGATCACGAGTACCTTTGGATTCAACCTGGCCGGGCCCCGCCACCTGCATACAGATATTATCCCCACATTTGCGATTTTTTAGCCTTTGTTTCATCAAGAAGCAGGGACAAAGACCTGCTCGGGATGCAGACCCCGTACGGCAATCGCAAGGAGTTCAACAAATGGTGTACAAGTGCCCACACATCCGTAATAGACAATCTGGTCACCATCTTTAAGTTGTAGGCTCTGAAGGAATTCCTTAAACGGGCGGAGGATGCCGGGCACACTGAAGTAAGTTTCTTTTCGTGTCATAGTAAAGAGAATGTTCAACTGCCTATAGTGATAAGAATTAGCCTGAAAAAAAGAAGATCATGTTCAAAAACAAGAAACCAGATTTTATCACTTCATTGCCATTATATCGGCCGTTTTCATTTGTATCAGTGCATTCTCCTGAATCCCCTCTATATTATTACGGAATTGTTGATTGAGCTGTTTTAACCCGCTTGTTATAGATAGCAATGTCTCATCACGATTCTGAAGAAGAGCATTCTCCAGCTCTGAGTGTTGTCTATCAATCTGATCTGAAAGATTCCGTGCTTGCGAAATATCGAGACCCTGTGCACTCAGTGTATTGAGAATAGCGGTACGCCGTTCTGAACTCTGGTTAAAAACCGTGAGACGTGTGGTTTCGCTGGCCAGCCAGGATGAATACATGATGCTATTGAATGTTCCTTCAATAGTATGCATATTTGAATTTGCGTTTGCTCGCATTTCATCGGTCGTGCCATTAAACATCACCATCTGGGCGTTGGTCTCATCTGCAAACAGTATGCTCTGTTGCCGCATCTCATCGCGGGCTATATTGATTTCATCTACGGTACGCATTACCGGGATAGAAAAGGCTGCCACCAGATAATCTTCCTGTATCTGTTGCAGGTGGGCACTGCCAGTTCCTCCACTTATCCGGTCGATGTACTGGATCACGCCATCCATGCGGGCCTGCTGCATTTTACCAATATAAGCAACATGCACCTTGAGAGGGGATAGGAGCTCCGCGTTGTCCTGGATGATCGTATTCTGGCTACCTGATAAGACAATGTCGTCAGATAATGCACTGACAATAGGAGCAATCACTGACATAGCGCAAAGAAGACAAAGGCCAACACTGAAAATTCCAAGCCTGTTCATGAGCTCAAACTCCCGATATAACAATAATTTATGATGGTTTGATCACCGGTATATGTCGTAGTAAGTAATATTATCAGGATGAAAAAAGTTATTTTTTAAACCCAAAGGTTCGTTGATTTAACCTATGGGTTAAACCAACGGAATTCATTGATCTTTTTATTCGAAAAAAGGTTTATCGATAATTAGCAGGGTTCATGCGTGTTCACATACCACACAAAGATCCATGCAAATGCATCTGAATTTTCATGATGGGGGACCTATGGAAGCGTGACCGGTTCAGGAATTTATCTCCAGGTTTGTGTGAGTTTGCGGATTATCCTGGAAGAATCCAGACGTGAGAAAGAAGGCAGGAACGTCCATTGTTTAACCTGCACCCAAACGTAATTTTTTAGGGCAGGCGAACGAAGATGTATAAAAGGGTGCAGCGTGAAAAAAAAGGTCTTTTTTGATAACGGACAGATCCTCATCATCAACGAGAATATTTTTTCAACCAAAAAGATCGGTGAGAAAAGTATAGACCTTATTGTCACATCACCTCCCTACAACGTGGACATCAAGTACAATTCCCATAATGACCAACTTACCTACGATGAATACCTCGCATTTTCAAAGCAATGGATGAAACGCTGCTACCGTTGGTTAAAGGATGACGGTCGGTTTTGTCTCAATATTCCACTTGATAAGAATAAGGGGGGTCAACAGAGCGTGGGTGCGGATCTCACGACGATTGCGAGAAAGACTGGCTTTTCATACCACTCGACAATTATCTGGAATGAGGGGAATATTTCGCGGAGAACCGCATGGGGTTCATGGGCAAGTGCGTCAGCGCCATACGTAATCGCACCTGTAGAACTCATCGTTGTGCTCTATAAAAAATCCTGGAAGAAGACAAGCGGGTCACAAATATCCGATATTTCAAAGAAAGAATTCATGGAATGGACAAACGGTTTGTGGACGTTCAACGGGGAGAAGAAGAAACGGGTAGGTCACCCGGCACCCTTCCCGGTCGAACTGCCACTGCGCTGTATGAAACTATTCTCGTTTGTTGGAGATACTGTGCTTGACCCGTTCACCGGCAGTGGTTCAACACTCATCACTGCTTCGCAATGTACCCGACAGTGCATCGGGATTGAGATCGATCGCCGATACTGTGATATTGCAGTTGGCCGGATCGAAGGAGAGGGAAAACGGGATTAGTCTCTGAATCTTAATTCAACTCGGTTATAGTCCGCCGGCTCATAAATCGTATGTCTTTTTTTAATCTTCTTACAGCTATTGGGCAAGCTTTCATATGATACGGGGAATTATCGATATGTAGAAGGTACCTATGGCAGGGATCTCAGAGATATTTATCGCCGATGCAACTGACCGTGCCACAGGTGTGCAACGTGTTTGTGAAAATATCGATCTATCGGGTTTTTCCGGGTCTGAAATCGCTCTTAAGGCAAATTTCAACAGTGCAGACCCACCACCTGCATCCACACATATTGACACGCTGGATACCATCTGCACAATAATCCTTGCAGAAAAACCCAAAAAACTTACCCTTGCCGAACGCAGCGGTATGGGAAACACCCGCAGCGTGCTGGAAGAATGCGGGGTGTTTGCGCTGGCACATGAACGGGGATTTTCTGTAGTCGTTCTCGATGAACTCGATCGCACCGGATGGAGAGAGATCCAGTCCCCCGGGCTGCACTGGTCTCACGGGTTTTTCATCGCGGATGTTTTTACCCGTGCTGACCGGGTAGTGCAGACCTGTTGTCTCAAGACTCACCGGTTTGGAGGGCATTTCACGATGTCATTGAAAAATTCTGTTGGTCTCATCGCAAAACGGGTCCCGGATGTCAACTATGATTTCATGGGTGAACTGCACGCCTCGCCTCACCAGAGGCAGATGATCGCAGAGATTAGTAAATTTTACCGCACCGACCTCGTCGTGATGGATGCAACAGAAGGGTTTACGACCGGTGGGCCGGATAAGGGTAAGCTCATTCACCCGGAAGTGATCATTGCAGGAACGGACCGGGTCGCCATAGACGCGGTGGGAGTCGCCCTGCTCCGTTCATACGGGACCATGCGCGATGTAACAGAAGGCAGGATTTTTGAACAGGAGCAGATCGCCCGGGCTGCCGAACTGGGCGTCGGTATCGCCTCCGCAGCAGATATCCGGCTTTTTCCGCTTGACAAAGGTTCTGAGTCTGTCGCAGGCAGGATCCAGGTACAGCTGGATGCAGACAGGTGACTGCCACCAGCCGGCATATTTTTGTCCTTTTACTGTCCATTCACCTTGGATGAAACCCGTGCAGGAAGATCCGTCACCGGCACTCATTGATGCAGCGAAGAACTGGCTTGCCATGGATGGCCTCTGGTTCCAGGCAGTTGAGCAGGCATACGGGATGGAGACCGCCCTTGCCATGGACCGACAGGTCTGGGAGCAGTTTGCCGTCATTGAGGCACGGCGGATACAGGAGCGGCTTGCACTTCCAGAGAACGGAGGGCTGGATGCACTCGAGACCGCGTTTAAGAACCGGCTCGTATCCCTCCTCAACACGCTGGAGATCCTGCGCCCGGATGAAAAAACGCTCATTATCACAACAAAAACCTGCCGGGTGCAGGCCGTCAGGAAGAGAAAGGGGATGGCGGAGTTCCCATGCAGGTCAGTCGGAATGGTCGAATTTCCAGTGTTTGCCCGCACCATTGATTCCCGGGTAATGACCACGTGCCTCTCCTGCCCACCGGAAACCATGCCCGGGTCACCGTACTGTTCCTGGAAGTTCACGCTTGAGGGGCAATAAGCGACCAGCCAGGACAAGCAACACATGGCACAGGCACTGTTTGACCACTGAATCGGGCTTGGCACTGTCTTTACAGGCATATCAGGAAGATTGTCGGCGTTTACCGCAGGAGGTGCCGGCTGATGGGTGACCTCTTTGATAACCTCTTGCCGCAGGTTACGCACACCACACCAGATGGTGGCATGCTTCTGATGGTCACACTTCCCCGGGATCTATCGTCCAGGACGGTTTTTGAAGAAGGGATTAAACAAGGAGTCGTCGTTTTGCCCGTTCTGCCTTTCTACATCGATGGCGGAGGGGCGGATACCATCCGAATAAACTTCACAACCGCATCCGAAGAGCAGATCGGGGAAGGCATGGACCGGCTGGCACTGGTGATTACCGATCTCCAGTGGTGTTCAACGCACATGTAACCTTCCTGTGGCTCCTGGTTTTGCTGCAATCTTTTATTTTGTTTCCCTGCAAACCTTAAAGAGCGATGTCACCATTGCGTATCTGCATCCTGTCAGGTCTCCTTATTGCAGGCCTAATCCTCTGTGCAGGGTGCACACAGTCCGCCCCGGCGACAATTCAGGCCACACCATCGGCCGGGACAGTCACTATGACCCCTTCTGCAGAATCACAAAAACTGGTAACGCTTGAAACAAACATGGGCAACATCACGATTGCACTCGCTCCTGATATGCCCATCACCGCAGGCAACTTTGAATCGCTCGTGAAGAAAGGTTTTTACGACGGCGTGATCTTCCACCGGGTCATCAACGGATTTATGATCCAGGGCGGTGACCCGACCGGCACAGGCAGGGGCGGACCCGGTTACGTGATTAAGGATGAATTCACAAAAAGCAACCGGAATGACCGGGGGACCATCTCCATGGCAAACGCAGGTCCCAATACCGGGGGGAGCCAGTTCTTCATCAACCTCGTCGGAAATAACTTCCTTGATGCAAAACACCCGGTCTTTGGTAAGGTTGTTGAAGGGATGGATGTCATCGATAAAATTGCAAAAGTGAAGACAGATGCAAACGACCGCCCGGTCGCAAACGTCACAATCATCCATGCCATATTTGCCTGATCATTCACTGGCATTTCAATCGGCTGGGCAAGTCCCCTTATCCACCCCTCTTTAACTCCTGCACTTATGGATCAAACTGAAATTTCCACATGCCATCGAGGTGTATTGCCCGTCAGGCAACCGTAGCTTTCGGATATAACACAGCTATCTCTGTTATTGTTGATTGTATGTGGGCAAGATGAAGGATATCTTTGCCTGGAGGCTAATCAATCCGGTAACATTATTCTACATTCCGGGCAATACTGCCAACCGATCGCGTTCCATGATTGAACCATATCTTTTGTGGTTTAATATGGCATCGTTTCATGGCTCCATTACCCTCAAGTATTGCCGGGAAGAAGACTCCTAAGGATAGAACGATAAGGCAAAGATACTTAAGAAATAAGACGGACCGGTCGAATTGATTTATCCAAAGAAAAAGGGAATATTTCACACCGTAGGGATTTTCTCCCCTCTTACACACTATGCTACTGGGCGGTACTCTCAAGGAACCTCTTCCAATCGGATTCCTTATCTCATCACAACGTTAAATTATCCAGCCTAAGCATGAAATGTAATTTATGCAAAATTTACCTGCAAAAGATAATTCACGCAAGGAAAAAATACAAAAGCAGAATGTATGATATACAGTTACCCGTTGAACGTGGAGTACTATAGTGCCAGTTCTTGATATCGAATCTGTCACCGGTCTTTCGAGCGTTGAAGCTGCCGAAAAAATCAGGACCGAAGGATACAATGAACTTCCCGAGACAAAGAAAAACGGCATTTTCAGCATAATTGTTGAAGTAATCAAAGAGCCGATGTTCATCCTGCTGGTCGCAAGCGGCATGATCTATTTTGTCCTCGGCGATGTTACCGAGGGCATCATGCTGATGAGTTTTGTGGTGGTCATCATCGGCATCACGGTCTATCAGGAGCAAAAGACCGAACGCGCATTGGAAGCGCTGAGAAATCTTTCCAGTCCCCGTGCGTTGGTGATCCGCGACGGTGAGCAGAAACGAATTGCGGGTCGCGAAGTCGTGACCGGCGATATGCTCATCCTCGTTGAAGGTGACAGGGTTCCGGCTGATGGCGTCCTCCTTTCCTCAAATAATGTTTCCGTAGATGAATCACTCCTGACCGGTGAATCGGTCCCGGTCCGGAAAATTCCGTGGACTGAAGGCGTGAAGGCGGAACGGCCTGGCGGGGATGATCAACCGTTTGTCTATTCCGGGACCATGGTCGTGCAGGGGCAAGGCCTCGCCGAGGTCAAATCAACCGGAGCCCGGACCGAGATGGGCAAGATCGGCACCGTCCTGCAAACAGTGGAGCGGGGAGAGACCCGGCTTAAAGGTGAAATCTCACAAATTGTCAAAACGGTCGCTATCGTCGGTATCTTCCTCTGCGTTATCATCGTAGTAGTTTACGGTATGAGCCGGGGTAACTGGATCGAAGGCCTTCTGGCAGGGATTACCCTTGCAATGGCAATTCTGCCAGAAGAGTTCCCCGTAGTCCTGACCGTATTTCTTGCACTTGGGGCATGGAGGATCTCCAAGAAAAATGTGCTGACCCGTCAGGTTCCTGCAATAGAAACTCTTGGTTCGGCAACCGTGCTGTGCGTGGATAAGACCGGCACCCTCACCCAGAACCGCATGTCCGTACGGAAATTTTTTTCACAGGGTGAGATGTGCGACCACGATTCAACGGGAATTAATAGTGTTGCTGAAGTCTGCCATGACATTGCTGAGTATAGTATTCTCGCCTGCAAAAAGGATCCATTTGATCCCATGGAAAAAGCCCTGCTGCAACTTGGCGATGGGGACTTTAAAAAGACTGAACATATACATACCAACTGGGAACTGGTCCAGGAATACCCTCTTTCACCAGATCTTCTCGCCATGTCAAATGTGTGGCGATCACCGGATGGGAATGACTACGTTATTGCAACAAAAGGAGCACCGGAAGCAATTGCAGATCTGTGTCACTTCAGTCCACAACAGCAAAAAGATCTCGCGTTACCTGTTGATGTCATGGCTGCCGAAGGGCTTCGAGTGCTTGGAGTGGCCAAAGCTTCGTTCACCAGACCTGAACTGCCTGAAGGACAGCATGATTTCACATTTACCTTCCTTGGGCTTGTCGGGTTTGCGGACCCGATTCGTCCGCAGGTCCCGGAAGCGGTGAGTGAATGCACCACTGCAGGGATCCGGGTGATCATGATCACCGGGGATTATCCCCTCACTGCTCAGAATATTGGCAGGCAGATCGGTCTTGACCATACAGAACAGTGTATCACCGGCGCTGAACTCGAACAAATGGGCGAAGGTGATCTCAGACGACGTATTAGTACCGTAACCCTCTTTGCACGGGCAGTTCCGGAACAGAAACTACGGATTGTCAATGCTCTCAAGGCCAATGGCGAAGTTGTTGCCATGACCGGCGATGGGGTAAATGATGCTCCGGCGTTAAAGTCCGCAGATATCGGGATTGCCATGGGTGGGCGGGGAACCGATGTCGCCCGGGAATCTTCATCACTTGTGTTAGTGGATGACAACTTCACATCTATTGTTTCTGCGGTGAGGCTGGGACGGAGGATTTTTGACAACCTGAAAAAAGCGATGGCGTACATCTTCTCTGTCCACATCCCCATCGCAGGTATGTCGCTCATTCCTGTACTCTTCAACATGCCGCTGGTCCTGCTACCAGTACATATCGTTTTTCTCGAACTGATTATAGATCCTGCCTGTTCGATTGTGTTTGAAGCAGAAAAAGAGGAACGGAACGTGATGACCCGCCCACCCCGGCACAAAGATGAAGGGCTTTTTACCCGGAAAATTCTCATACTCAGTCTCCTGCAGGGATTTGTCGTTTTAGGCGTGGTTTTAATTGTCTACCTGATTGCATTGAGCAGAGGTTTTGATGATGCAGAAGTGAGGACCCTGACGTTCACGACTATCGTGATTGCGAACCTCTGCCTGATCCTGACAAACCGGTCATGGTCTGATCCCATAATTACTATATTACGCACCCCCAACAAGGCAATGCGTTGGGTATTTGGAGGGACGATATGTTGCCTTATCCTGGTCCTCTTCATCCCGTTACTCCGGGACCTCTTTAAGTTTGGTAGTGTGCCATTCGTTGATCTCATCATATGTGCCCTTGCTGGCGGGATGAGTGTCTTCTGGTTTGAGTGTTACAAGTACTGGGGCACAAAAAAGATTGTGCGGGGATGATCAGTCAATCGGTAGTTTTCTCTTTTTTCTGAAATTGTTCCCCTTTTGCACCATGTTTGTTTTAAAAAAATTATCATATGCACTAAAAAGAGGGAAAACGGGTAACGTGCCCGTCACACATTAAGGGGAAAGTAAAATCCATTTTCCCTCCAAATCCCTGAACTCTTACAAAATACCGGGTGGAAAAAGTACCTGCAATCAGTGGTGAGTGTGCCCATTCCGGTGCGGTGGCAAGGTCCGGGCAAATGCACATAGTGCGTCGAGTGATTGTTTTCTGTCCAGTGCCGAGACCTTCGCAATAACTGCGGTATTGAACTCTTTTTGGATTAATTCCGGCCGTGCACCGACACTGTCACACCTGTTTAAAAATATAACAAACGGGATCCCTGCTGCAGATAACGAATCATAGATATGGTGAATGAAAACATCTACAGGACTTGTGGCATCGACAAGCAGGATTGCCCCATCCATTCCTCTTCCGATTATTTCACGGGCAAACTCAAACCGTTCCTGTCCCGGGGTGCCAAATATATGGATATGATTTTCGTTTACCTGAACACGGCCGTAATCAAGAGCCACAGTTGTAGTTCCACCGC
>JBGOZZ010000016.1:0-11587 GCA_041480465.1 Methanoregula sp.
AAAAGATCCAGACCACGTCCTGACACTGATGAGTGCAGTGAAGACGGGTGCCGAATCACTCCATATCCTGTGTCAGTTATAACAGTGACGACAGAGGTCGAAGATCTTTTGTCCGGTCTTTTCCCCTATCCCTTTTATCGCGAGGAGGTCCGGCAGTGTGGCGTTTGTAATTGCCTGCACAGATCCGAAATGTGAGAGCAGGAGTCGTGCGTTCTTCAACCCGATTTCAGGGAACGCAGAAATAATGTATTCCTGCTCTTCACGAAGAGAACGATGGGATTTGTAGGGGTGAACCTTACGCTCACCCCGTGCACTATCCTCGCGTTTTGCGAGGACAAAGAGCATCTGTGCGGTATCCTGTTCATCTTTCGTGAACAGCAGCGAAACCCCCATATCCAGGGTAAGAGCCGCGAGCACTCCCCTGATGGCATTCGGGTGGATGTCACGTTGCGAATAGAGATCGCCACCTTCAATGATAATTAACGGGCGCGGTGCTGCTTCTGCCATGGCTTTGATCTGGCCGAGCAGATCCCGGTTGATCAGCGTATCCACAAAATCCCGCACGGTTTTACGCTCAATGAGGATCCGCTCACCAATCGCATAATCCCCATGCGCAAGCCGTTCAAGCCGGATGGCAGCACCCATTTCGGAAAGCACTTCGACCACTTTTGACGAAGTCTCGCGGTCATCAATACTGATTCGCGGTCCCTGCACGGTGAACGCATCGATACTTGCCTGTTCAACCGCTCCTGGTTTTTTCAGGGGGGATTGTATACTGCCCATTGCCTTCATGCTCTTGTGCATCATCGTCTCTTTGGCCTGGCTGACATGGCGGAATACTTCGTCAGAGGTTCCTTTCGTGACGAGAACAACAACTCTGCCGGCAGCGGACCTTCCCGTCCTTCCTTTACGCTGGATGGACCGGATTTCAGATGGTACTGCTTCGTAAAAGATCACCAGATCGGTGGAGGGAACATCAAGACCTTCCTCGCCGACAGACGTTGCGATCAGCACTTTGAACTCACCTTTCCGGAATCTGGTGAGTGCAGCAATCTGCTTCTTTTGCGAGAGCCCCTTCTCAGCATCTTTTGCTGCCTGACCTACGAACCGTTCGCACGCAATCCCGTTTTTCATAAGATAATCCACGAGAAGTTGCACCGTATCCCGGTAGGTAGCAAAAATAATGATCCGGCTGTCGGGGTGTGCGTCAAGCTGTTCATGGACCAGGTTCATGGTGAGTTCGGGTTTTGGGTGGAGTTCCTTTGTCCATGCGAGGGATTGTTCGAAGAGTTCCCGGAAGGATGGATCTTTTCCCAGGGCCTGACTGGCCTTGCTGCCACCGGGACCCGTTCCTTCAGCGACCAGTTTAGCAAGATATCCTTTCAGTACTTCGCTCCCCTGGGATTCAGCAAGGGTGATCGCATGCCGGAGCTTCATGCATGCGGCGTAGACAGAAGCTGCTGAATATGCAGCGGGGTCACGATTTGCGATACGCTGCTGGATCTGGGCATTAATTTCATTCAGCGTCTTCATTGTCAGTTTTTCACGCTTTGGCACGGTGAAGTGGAGCGAAGACAGGAGCGCGAGACGTTCATCGATGAGTGCTTCAATGATCGTGATAGCTCGTTTGAGATCGGGAGGCAGATCAATACTGACGAATTCAATGTCCCGCTCATAGACGTACGGGCGGACATCGGGATCATTTTCTGTCCGGTTTTCGATGCGGGAGATTCCCAGGTTTGTGCAGACTTCCTGCACTTTCTCCTGCATGCCGCCCGGAGAAGCAGTCATGGCAAGGAGCAGTGGTTTGTCAGCAGTGGCCAGGTATCGCTGTGCCAGAAATACATACGCATAATTCCCGGTCGCACGGTGACATTCGTCAACGATAAGGAGCGTTACGTCTTTTAGTGAGTAGCGTCCGGCAATAATGTCATTTTTTATGACCTGGGGTGTTGCAAGAATTACCGTTGCACGGTTCCATTCTTCAGTGCGCTCATCCGGCGGGGCTTCACCGGTAAACATGACAAACGGGGATACGCCCGGACCCGACGGGCTCTTTGCAAGAAGGTAGCGTTCGAAAAAACGGAGATGTTGTTCCACGAGCGGTTTTGTCGGAGCAAGCATCAGCACCCTGCCCCCTTCATTGTAGAGACGCGATGCTGCAACGAGAAGAGCGACGGCAGTTTTGCCAAGACCGGTTGGCAGGATCACCATCGTATTTGCATCCAGGGCCTGCATTGCTATTGAAAGCTGGTACTCGCGCGACTCGATGGTGTCAGGTTTAATGAAGGGGTGGCTGATGAATTTCATACGGTTTTGTCACGATGCAGGGAGGTGAATGTGATGCGGCCTTCAACAAGAGCCCCGATCGTTTCAGTCAGTTCAGGAATCGGGATGCGCACCTGTTCCATGCTATCCCGGTCCCGGAGCGTGACGGTAGTGTCCTCCTTGGTAGTGTAATCGACCGTGATTGCAAATGGCGTACCGATCTCATCCTGGCGGCGATACCGCCGTCCGATAGCACCACTATCATCGTATTCGGCGAGTATGCCTTTTTTGTGGAATGTGCGGGTAATGTCGTCAGCAATAATATCAAGACCGTCGCGGGCCATGAGCGGGAAAACGGCGACCTGAACAGGTGCGACATTGGGTGAAAGCCGCATAACCGTCCGTTTCTCACCATCTGCGATATCTTCATCATATGCCTGTTCCAGAACGGCATAGCACATCCGGTCGATCCCGTACGAAGGTTCGATCACATGAGGGACTATATCCTCCCCGCGTATATCGATCACTTCATCGCGGACTTCGAATAAATGGGCAGGGATATGAATTTTTTCATCCCCGATCTCAATATCGGCGCCTTCCGATGTGGGTATTGCTGCTTCCAGTGCCGCAAATATTGCTTTTGCTTTCGTGCGGTACTGTTTACCAAGCACACTCATATTCGGGATAATCCGGCGGCGGGACATTTTCTTTGGTTCGTCGTACTGGATAAAGACCGTCATCGGAGTACCGCTCTGTGCTGCATGAGCGTGTAAGTCATAATCGGTCCTGTCGGCTATCCCTACGGTTTCCACCCAGCCAAAACGTGGGGAAAAAACTTCCGCGTCCCAGCAATCGGTGGCGTAATGCGCCCGTTCATCCGGGAGATGCTGACGGAACCGGAGTCGTTCTGGTTTTATCCCGATGGTAACCAGAAGTTCGTGGGTCAGCGCAACATAATAGGCAACGTATTCATTGGCTATTATGCCCTTGTCAACGGCTTCCCTCATCGACATTTCAACCGGGTCCTCACATTTCTGCTGCCGGGTAAAGGTAAGTAAAGGCATCCGGTAATCTGCATATCGTATAAACGACGGATGATGATTCTTCTCATTCGGATGGACAAAAATTTCTGCCTCCGCCTGCGTGAATTCACGAAGACGGATCATGCCCTGCCGGGGTGAAATCTCGTTCCGGTAGGATTTACCGATCTGCACCGCCCCAAAGGGAAGCTTATCGCGGTAAAACCGCAGGAGGCGCGAAAAATCAACAAACATGCCCTGGGCGGTTTCGGGACGCAGGTAACCAGTCCGCTGTGAGCCCGGGCCAATAGTGGTCGAAAACATGAGGTTGAAATTGAACACTTCGACGTTGCCAAGAATATCTTCACAGGCAGGGCACCTGCAGGAAGTGATTGCAGCAGCGAGATCTTCATTCTTCATAACCGAAGCATTGCGTATGTTCCCCGCCTCAGCAACATGGTCGGCACGCAGGTATTCCCTGCAGTGCGGGCACTGGCACATCTTGTCAGAAAAACCTTTCACATGCCCGGAGGCAATAAAAACAGCTTCCTGGGCAATTGTCGGGCATTCAATTTCGTAATATCCTTCCCGGACAATGTAAAAATCCCGCCAGATATTTTCCACACGCCGTTTCATCATCGCGCCCAGCGGACCATAATCGATGAACCCTGCAACTGCCCCATAACATTCGGATGTAGGCCAGACAAATCCGCGACGTTTGGCCAGGTCCATTACATTTTCAAAAACATCATCAGAGCACTGAATCAATATCCATCACTTCTTTATTTTCAAGTTGTCTCATTCAATTATTCCCCGCTGATATTATAATTCTCGTCAAAAAACCTGAAATAATGACGGTTTGGCAGTATAGTACTGCATTGCTCCATTTTTTATTGAGAGAGCACTCTGTACTCTAAGGGAAATCCCGGATCGCAAGAAACAAAAATACATGAAGGTAAAACAGATAGTTGTTGTAACCAACAATTCAACATGGTGAATATAAATGAGTTATTTAGTGCTTCGGGTGAAAAATGACAATGCATTGAAATCTCGTTTATTATACACCCTCCTGAGTGTGAACCCGTCATATTCTGTTAAGGAATACAAAGAAGAGCCGGATCCTGCAGACGATAATTATCATATCATCAGTTTCACTTCATATGAAAGAGGCCCGTATTGCCCTATCAGGAAAATATTGAGCGAATTTATAAAAAATAAAGAGATCGAGTATCTCAATGAATCGTCTGCGGATCGGTTTATCTGATGGTGAACTAAAAAAATTCTCCTGGCTACAGGATATCCCCACGATTGTGGAGAAATATTTTTTTTTAAAATTCGAGGAGTCTTAAGTATTTTTTAGACATTATTGTTGGATCTCTTTTCGGATTATAAAATGAAATATTTCCCGGTTCCCTGGAACATTCTGTCAGGGTTGAATAAATCCTCAGCCAATTTAAAGGTCTTTTGGTCAAACACTCGATAAAGATAGCATTAAATAGGAGGCAGAGTATTGTATATCCTAATCCCACAACGGGGTATGCAATGACTGAAGACAAACGCAAGGAACAGCTTCTGAAACTCTTCAGTACCATGTCTGGCAAGACAAAAATTGTCGAGCCGATGAAGAACATTCATGGTACTTTGAGAGACAGCGACGCGATTGAACGTGAGGTTGCTCTCGTAATGAGAGAGATTACGGAACAGGGGATCTTCAAAACCTCCTTAAAACCGATCCAGCTTGCAAAACTTGTGACCCTGTTCTACGCTGGTAAGAACGACACCGAAATTGCGCGCCAGCTCGGGGATGAAAAACTGAGCAAGACTGTCGCACGTGCACGGGTACGACTCAAACTCTTCCGGGAACTTGATTTCAAGATGCCCTTTGACAAGATGAAGATGGAAGAACTGATCGAGTCCGGCAAGACCATGAAGGAAGTTTCTGAAGAACTCGGCGTGAGCCCTTCGACACTCCGTGAATACCGGCACGTGATTGAGGAACAGGAAGATCCTACTATTGACCCTTATATCGACAGGGTCCGGGATGTTATGGAAGACCGGGACCTCTCCGAGCAGATGACCCGCAGCGCAACTGCCGATAGTCTTGGGGATTCCATTGACATTACAGAAGCTGAACTGATAGATGTGGTGTAAGGAACCACGCCTGTCATTCACTGCCTCTCTTTTTTTTACCTTGTGCTGATGGAGCGGACATTTTTCGCGATCAGATAACAAATTTCATTCACCGGTAACCGGATCTGCATATATGCGACTCACCTGGCTCGGGCATGCATGCGTACTTCTTGCCGGATCAAAAAAAATCCTGATCGATCCCTTTATAGAAGGCGGTAGTGTTCTCTGGACAAAACCTGATCTTGTGGCTGTTACTCACGGACACGGCGATCATCTGGGCGAAACGGTTGCGCTTGCGAAAAAGACCATCGCGATTACAGAAATTGCCAGATATTTAACAGCCCAGGGACTTCCCGCTGAGAGCATGAATATTGGAGGGACCCTCCTGGTTGACGGGGTCTCATTCACTATGACGCCCGCACACCATTCCAGCTGGATTGAGGAAGCAGGAGTCAGGTACCCCGGAGGGGTCGCTGCGGGTTTTATCATCAGCATGGACGGTGTAAAAGTATATCATGCCGGTGATACCGGACTCTTTTCGGATATGAAACTGATCGGCGAACTCTATCGCCCGGATGTCGCCCTCCTCCCGATTGGGGGACGATATACCATGGGCACGGCTGAAGCGATGATGGCAGCAAATTTCGTTGGTGCAAAAACAGTGATACCCATTCACTACAATACCTGGGACAAGATCAGGGCAGATCCTCTGTACTTCAAAAAAGCGATTGAACGGACAACCGATATCCATGTTGAGGTGCTGCAACCGGGAGAAAGTATGGAGATAAAAAAATGAACTCATCATTACCAGAACTTATACTATACAGGGATTGAGGGATACCTCATTTTTAAAAGTGTTGCCGGAAAAAAATGGTTTTGCAGGAATTTTAGTTTTTTTTCGCCGCAGATGCTCCCGGTGATTACGAAATATGATGCTTCCACCCCGCCGCGGAGGCTCCCGATGCGATAGTACTTCAGAATGCTGAAGAGAAGGGTGGATGCAGGGTTGCGAAATTATTAACGGAGAGGAAATCCAATTGCTGTTATCTGGAAAATCCGGTACTTCGTGGACATCCAAAATGAAATTCACATCCGGGGCGGGATACCCGGATAACGGAAAATAACGTGCGTATGAATGCTTTTGATATTCTCATGGTAATTGCAGTCGGGTCCCTTATCGGAACCGGTATCGGCCTGACGATTGGTTCTGCAGCAAAAAAATGGGGAAGTACCGCTACGGGGACCTCCAGCGATATAACCCTGAACAGTGCACTGGTTGCTGTCTGCTCATGTATCAGCATTGCAGGACTTGCCTCGGTATTCCTGGTGTGATTGACACTTTAATGATGAGCATCCGTCATCATAACCTGAAAACGTGATCGGAAAACGCAAATTTCAGCACAAGATCTTCTTGCATAAAAAGATCAGAGTTAAATTATTATGGAGTAATAGATAACCTAACGTAGAACGGATTATCCGTAGATCAAAAAAGACCAGAAATCTGCTTAAGGGTTCAAGGTAGCAAAGGTCTTCAGACAAAAAGAACAGAACAAAAAAATAGTTTTTTAATTTCGGTCTGAAAAGGAGAAGTGAGGCAAGCGATGTTAAAAGCAACAATTGATGCAGATGTGTTCAGGGAATTCATCGATGCGATCTCGGCTCTCGTCCCTGAGTGCCGGTTGCATACTGATGAAGAGGGCATCTCCACGAGAGCTGTTGATACGGCAAACGTGGCAATGATTGGAATCGAACTGAAAAAAGAGGCGTTTGATTCATACAAGGCAACAAAAAGCCAGGTGGGCATTGATATCTCCAAAATGAAAAATATTTTCGGAATGGCTGGTAAGGGTGATCTCATAAGTCTTGAGCTTGCTGATAATGCCCAGAAGATGTCAGTCTCAGCACACGGCTACCATTATTCCATTACCCTCCTGGATACGAACACGATAAGAAAAGACCCCAACCCCCCCACCATCAATCTTCCCGGCAAGATTGTAATCAGCGGGGATGATTTCAACAATGCGATGAAAGCTGCCGCGGTGATCTCAGATAAAATTGCTCTGGGAATCAACCCAAAGGAACAGACGTTTTATCTTATTGCTGAAGGTGATACAGATAATATCAGACGCGAGTTCAGCAAAGATGAACTCAAATCCATCACTCCTGTTGAAGCACGGTCGCTCTTCTCTCTGGATTATTTAAAAGATATGGGTAAGGTCATGGGTAAAGCGTCAGAGATTGAAATTTATCTGGGTATCGATCATCCGGTCAGGTTTTCATTTGCCATTGCGGGAGGCAACGGGCATGTCGAGTACCTGCTCGCGCCCAGGATAGAGGCTGACTGATGGATTTCAGGCCATCAGCAAAGGAACTCTCCCACTTTCCCTTTTTAAAAAAAGCCCAGGACCATATCAAAGATATTTTTCCTCCCCTTGATGTCTTGCTCAGGCAGGAGCGGGGAAAAATTATCATGGACCTCGCATTAAAACGTATCAACCAGGCATTATCCTCGAAAAGAACTTTTATCGCTCATTTTCAGCAGCGTGATGAAGATGAGATCGCAGGTTTCGTCCTTTCAAGGATTATCGTATCCTGCATCCAGGATAAACAGATGTATGACCGCCTGGCACGCTACGAGGCGGAACGTGCCTATTATTTCCTTGTGTCAGAACTCGGGACAGAAGATGGTGAACGGGGGTGGAATGAAAATACCCTGCTTGACGATGAAGGCTACAGTCCGATAGCGAAATATCTTGCGGCTGAATTCCGGATAAATATTACGGAAGCACGTATGCCTCTGGTCGATTACGTTGAGATCGCAGCCCCACTCCATGATGAACGGTTCAGGCTTGTAAACCGGAGATTACACCATGGATTCGTTGAGATTAAAAAAGAAGAACGATATGAATTGCTCCGCGAACGAATCCGTGTAATCCTCCGTCGTGATCTGCCCTACAAGGTCCCAAAATCACTCTGTGAACAGCTTGCACCCCTGTCTGAACCAATTAAAAAAGTATACCAGGAAAAGATGCTCCAGCAGTTCGGTACCATCGAAGAAAGTGCATTCCCCCCCTGTATGCAGGCACTGATCCTTGCCCTCACAGCCGGGACTAACCTGTCTCACGCAGGACGATTCGCGCTCACTACCTTTATTCATACTATCGGTATGGACGTCATGGGAATTGCCCAGCTCTACGCACGATCACCGGATTATGATCCGGAAAAAACGATGTACCAGGTCGAACATATTACGGGGCGGGGAGGTGCCGGCACGGAATATACCGCTCCGGCATGCGCAGCCATGAAAACGACCGGACTCTGCGTCCATAAGGACGCACTGTGTGAAAAAATCGGCCACCCTCTCAGTTATTATAAACTTAAGAAGAAAGACCAGTCGGGGAAGGACCCGAAAACTATGCGTATACAATAAACCTATGACCTAGTTTTTATCAGAAACGCACATTTATATCGGGCTTCATGTAATTTACACTCCGGTGATAGGTATGAAGTGGCTCCTTATTATCGTAGTACTGGCCCTCCTGGCAATCCCCGTGAGTGTATCTGCACTTGTCACCTATTCAGGGAACCAGGTGAACATTATCGATCCCGTCAATGATGATGTTTTTGCTACAGGAAACATGATAGATGTGAATGCGCCGGTCCAGAGCATCACTGCGGCTGGGGGTACAATCACTATCAACGCCCCGGTCAAAGGAGATGTGATTGCTGCCGGCGGAACGGTTACCATTAATGCTGATGTCGGTGGCAAGGTTGTCGCGATTGGTGGCAATATCGACCTTGCCGGCAATGTCAGTACCAATGTGGTGCTCCAGGGCGGCAGCGTGACTATACGGAAATCGGCAACGATTGGGAAAGATGCAACGATCAGCGCCGGGTCGGTACGGAATGCCGGGACGGTTATGGGCACATTGTCGGTTCAGAGCCAGTCGGTGGAAAACACAGGGAGTGCCGGAACGTATGAAGTGAAACCCGATCAGTCACCGGCGAAATCGCTCGCATGGCTTTTCTCCGTGGCTGCAATCCTGCTGACCCTTGGCTGGTTTATAATCGGGCTTATCCTCATCAGGATTATGCCGGCCCGGTTCCTGCAGGTTGAATCGGAGGTTCGCACCACTACCGTCATTAAATGTGTTGTTGGCTTTGCCGCAATTATCATTGCAATCCTGGTATTTGTCCTCCTTGCAATCACCATTGTTCTCCTTCCCCTTGCACTGGTTCTCGGGGGCATGGCCCTCATCGGTCTCCTGCTCGCCAATCTCTTTGTCGCCTCAAGCCTGGGACGGGTCATCTGCGGATACCTCAAGTGGAGTGGGAAGGAGTGGCAACTCTACACTATCGGATTTCTGGCGCTCTGTATTCTCTTCCTCATCCCGATCATCAATATCCTCGCGTTTGTGATCAGTTTCAGCCTTGGATTCGGGGCTATCCTGTATGCAGTCCAGAAAAACTGGGGAGCGATCACAGGGGCTTTCCCATCCTGATTTTTTTAAGGCAGAGTCTCATTCCATCCACTAACTTTTCTGTATGATTATTCAAAAATACCAATTGACCCCCCGTCCCCGATAGTCCGGGGGAGGTTTCGGATACTAGATGGTAGAAACTATGTTTAGCAAGGCGGAAATATAGCACCAATTATTTATTATGAGCTTTCGGATGTATTTTTGGTGATATTTTTCTTAAAAAACATTAAAAAAATCCTAGATTTAAATAAAAAATTATATAAAGTATAAGATGGAAATATGTCTGTTCATTTGAAATTGATCGTATTGGGAGTGTGGATTCCATGATAAGCCAGCGTGAGAAACATGAGAAGGAAATATTTTGGGAACTTGCTGAGGATATTGCATTGACAGATATTATGAACGGACAGGATAACCGGACATTAGCCTCTGTTTTCCGGAGGTTCTTTAGAATTAAGCCGAAAACAGATTGACAAAACTAACAGCAGAGGAAATAAATGAGTAACTGGGAAACAAATGCGTCCTTTATTACCAATGCTAATATCGGGTGGCAGGGGGTGGTCAATGGTACGTCGATCACCTTCTAAATGACTCCTTTGAGAACAACAATATCAGCGCCTTCATTTCAGAACAGCCGGGAGTCCGGATAATATCCAGAAACCATTCAATCTCTTCTTTTTCTTTTTTACATTTGCGTTCCGGTGGCAGATCTCAATGGTCGTAGGGAATTATAACCCTCGCAATGAAAGGAAGGGAGATTTTGATGCCTGAATTTTGATCTCTGAATAATTATATATCGGCAAATCAATAGGACTCTGGTAATGGTTCTCAGGAAGGATGTGACCATTCAGATTAAAAATCTTTTAAAGAAAAATCCGAATGGCCTGAGTATCACTAAAATCGTCAAGGCACCCGGTATTAACCGGAACACCGCGGGGCGATACCTTGAGAATCGTCTCGTATCAGGGCAGGTGGAGATGCGTCGCTTCGGGATGGCCAAGATCTACATGCTCTCGCAAAGGGTGCCGCTTTCCGCAGTACTGTCTATTTCATCCGAGCTTGGGTGCAACTGGATTGCAGCCTGCGGATTATCTTTACCAATGAGCCGTTCCTTGACCTCATCGGGGTCGATGAAAAAGACATTTTCGAAAAAATTTCGTAACTAAAACGGAAATGAAAAAGTGGCTATGATTTTCAAGCATCACTTTTTCGTGTGATGAACCCTGTATACAGGTCTATCGCATTGTGGGGGTCGCAACAGCGGCGGGGGCGGAGGCTTTGCCGAAGCCCCCAGGAGCGTGATAACTATTGATTGAAGTATTATTTATAGAAGATTTTATGAAATAAATACCGTGTTAAAACCTTTCTATGCGGTTATTTTGCGGTTACGTCTGAAAGAGCGCATATAATCACAGGATTATCGTCCAGCCGTGCTCATGTGGATGCAGCAACCATCCCGCCACTCGTCACATTCAGCTTTGCGGCATGGCACTAAAGCCGGATCGAAATATATACCTTTATTAATCCAGTTCACGATCGAATTTTCTTTGATCACCAGTACGTGATCATGATCTCCAATTTCAAGGTATCCTTTGAATGGCTCACGGTAAGGGTGGGTTGAAACTGGTTATGCTATGCACCGTTGCCTTGCCAGACTTTATTATTTCATCAATAAAGGTAATCGATCAT
>JBGOZZ010000017.1:0-11504 GCA_041480465.1 Methanoregula sp.
GACGATAAGGATGTCTCCGATATTGAAACCCTCGACAGCATCAGGGAGCGTTACCAGCGGCAGTCAAAATCGGCACAGGCATACCAGGCTTAAACGAGTGTCCGCTGCGTCCGGAGTTCAGGGATCAGCGTGCTGTGGGATACCCAGGTATCAGACCCGAGGAGTGCCGATGCCTGCCCGACAGCAGCAGCGAGCGACTCGCATGTGACGGGGGGATTGGCCAGCGCCTTTCTTGTGACTTCACGGATCACCCACGTGCCAAGCGGTGCCCAGTAATCGCTGGAGATACTCCGCAGGATAATTACCCGTGCTGACCTCTTTTTTTGCACAAGATATTCACAGGCCGCGAGCCGTGCCGAATAGTATGCACCGGAGATCGGGGAATATCCCTTCTTTTTCATGCCCTCCCTGTCCTGCACGATAACGTCGTTTTCTCCGCCCCAGAGCGACTGCCGCCCCCAGATCTCGATCATCTCATACTTCCAGTCGCCGGGGAGAAGAATACAGACAATCCTGTTACCGAAGATCTCTGCGGAAAAGAGACGTATCTCTTCAACCGGGGGATAGCGTGCGATCTCTTTTTTGAGCCGGGTGGACAGGGTGTCGTCAACAGCCGTAATCGCCCACCTGGTTGGTACAAATTTCCGGTGTCTGCCCAGGAGTCCTGCTGTCATCAGGCCGGAAATCCGGTACACGTCGATAGCGGATTCATTTAATGCAATACAGGCCTCAGCCGCGCCCATATCAGTATCAGATGTAATCCTGTCTACGACCCGTTCAACCCGTGCATTGCCCGCGATCTCCAGTGTTTTTACCGAACCGGTAAACCCTACCGGAGCAATCGTTCCGTCGAAATTCAGGCTGAAAGCGACTGGTTTTTCAAAAACAACATCTACATCGAGGGGTTGTGTAGAGAGGGCGATCTCCTGCAGATTACCGCCGACCGCGTGGAGGGCTGATCTCCCGCGGATTGTTCTGGCGCGGATACCGACAATGTCCTCCATCCCGAGATTGCGGGCGAGCCAGTCAGGCGGATTATCGCTGTCATTGATCAGGAGCGGCCCGCCCTGGACATCCGGGTAACTAAAACTCCCGATAAAGACCGACGGGGAACTCCCCTGGTAGCTGCTTGCGGGTCTGATCGCGGCCTGGGCATGGAACCGGCTGACAACAGGGCAGAGGGGCAGCCCGCACAAGCCTTTTCCCTTACACTCAGCGCACCGCATCATCTTCTTTTCTCAGGTCAATGACAATTCGGACCCGCCCGTTGAGATAGTCCAGCATCTGCTGCACCCATGCATCCCAGATGACACCTGTATCCGGTACAATTTTCCCGATCTCTTTACCTACGTCATCATCCCGTTCGGACAGCACCTCCAGAACTACAGAACCCGGGGCGAATGCAGACGGAACAATGATATCCCTGTCACCATCTACAATCCCGAGCACAGGAATACCCCGGTGAGCGCAGATATGCCCGCACACTGCCGTAGTATCATCTCCAATCGCAAGTACCCCGCAGCAGGAAGGGGGCATTTTTTTGTAGATCTCATGTCCGCAGTGATCGATCACAAGGACCCGCCCGGTAGAAGATGCCCTGGTTTTCATCTGAGGTAGTGTTGACCTGACCTGCCCGCTCTTGCACCACGCAGTACTGATATCGATGTTCCTGCTTGATGAGAGCTTTTCAAGACCATGCTGTTTGGGCTCCAGGCCGGAACCGGGTTCAATCAGGCCTCCGGTACTCCTGAGGCTGACTACATCAGCAGTAGCCCGCCCGATGACAATGCCATTCACATATACTGCTTCCCCGGGAATGCATCCCCGGATCTCCCGCACGTTTTCCTGGCGGTGAACGGTGGTTTTTACTGTTTTTTTCCTAAATCCTGTGAGATGGGAAAGTACCCCGGCCAGTTCTTCGTCTCCCCCGTTCCAGCAGTATACGATCCTGCCTGAACATTCGAGATGCACGAGCCCGCGATTACCCAGGCGGGACGCAACAATGTTCCCAAATATCTCCCCGGTTTCCGCAGTCTTTCCCCGGTTTACCAGAAATACCGGCTCCTCCTGTGCAAGGATGACCCTGCTCGGAGGTTGTGCATGGAATTCCACGGGCAATCCTGACTCCTCTGCTGCTGTCCTTGCCATAACCCCTGCTACGACAATACGTTTTGGGCAGAGTACATCCCTCATCCACGCTACATCTCCCTGGTCAAAAAGTTCAGGGCCGTGAACGACCATTACCGCAGAATCCGGAAGCAGTCTCATTTTTTCTGGATCCTCACCACAGGCATGGAGAATAACCTCTGCCCGCACATCCATGATCTATACTTTCGATATCTGATGGCCCGTGGTCCTTATCACGCCATGCGCTGGTCCGGTGAACGAAACCCGCCACCCTACATCATATCGTGCTCCGCATTCCGGGCATATGAGAATCACCTGGTACACTTCCCTCGTGGATTTGACAGGAGAGTTTTTGGCAGCATTCAGCCGGAGAAACGAGGTGTGGAACCCATAATCATAGCCGCAGGCGGGACATACACGGAATTCCTCTTCGATGGTATGGAGAACTATTTCACTGTGCACAGGCATGGTAACTCTTGTATTGCTCTACGTTCACACTACGATATTAACGTTGCCTGCGGTTTGCAGCCGCCAGTATGAGCACCGCAGCATTCTCCCTGCCATCGATCTTTGGGTGAACATCACGGATGGGACGGGGGCAGCATTTCATCGTCTCGGCAATTTTTTTCTCAAGGACATCGCTGGTCGCATGTCGCCCGTCAACCGATGTTCCTGCCCCCATGTCCACGATCTTTTTTGCGTTATTCTGCTGTTCCGGGTGGTTCGGGTCCATGATGATCAATACGGGTTTTTCAAAGAGCATGGCCTCGTGCAGGGTGGTGAGCCCGCCGTGCACTATTGCAATATGTGCCCTGGCAAGGTGCTCATAGAGGTTCGGGACATAGCCGTGGGACTCGAAATTATCTGATGATTCCGGGAGTACTGCCCCGGTATAAAAAACATCAAAGAACAGGTCCTTGTGCTGGTCTGCGATATCCCGCAGCATCTGGTAGAGCGGGAGCTTGTACGGCTCCCCGCCAAAACTGGTGAAAATTGTGCTGTGAGCATAAGTGTATCGGCTGGGATCGATGTCCAGGAATGGACCCGTAAAATGATAATCGCGTTCCTCTCCCTTCGGCACGACGACATTATATTCGCTCACGGTATCCGGCGCCGGGTAGTCCGGGACGATAATATGGTTTGTGAGTCGCAGGTAGCGCCTGATGAGGAAATTAAGGATGAACCAGACTGGATTGGTTGTACTGCCCGGCCCGTTGAAATGATTCTGGTTCGTGATGAAAACCACAGGTACCCTGTGGACTCGTGCGGCAACCACTCCGCCATACATGGTATCACACACGATGCAGTCAAACCGCTGCCGGGAGATGAGCCTGCTGACGCTCATGGCAGATAGTGCCATATCGAGCATAATCCATTTCGAGCACAGGAGAGTCTTTTTCAGGCTGAAGAACCCGTCCTCTCCTTCAAGGCAGACTTCGCGAGGTGTGTGATGGAGGTTGCTGCACTTGTGCTGTTCCATGAAATCATACGATTTGCCATACCCGGCAAAATGAACGGTATGCTTCTGCTGCTGCAGGTAATGGCCGAGGTGCAGACACCGGGAAGCGTGCCCCAGTCCTTCTCCGCAGACAACAAACAGGATCTTCATGGGAGTCTCTGCTCAAAGATTATGTCTTTGATAAATGATGAACTGTTACCTGGATCCACCGGATTCCGCAGGAGGCGAAATTCCATCATCCTGACCTGGTTCAGGAATGATAATCCATGCAAGGACATAGACAATAATCCCCGTTCCTAAAGAGAGGACTGTCACTACGGCCCATATGAGCCGGATGACGGTGGGATCAACATCCAGATGTTCACCAAGACCTGCACAGACTCCGCCCGGTATCCGCTCTTTTTTTGAGCGGTAGAAACGCTTCATGCTAAAAATGTTGTTCTTTGACCAATAAAAGTAATTGAGAGAACGGTTGCCCGGACACAAAGAATAAAATAATGACCGTGATTCAGGGTATAGGAGGAGGAATTAATCATAGCAGGAAATGAAGCCCCGTACAAAACAGCAACCTTCGGAGCCGGCTGTTTCTGGGGAGTTGAAGCGGCATTCCGTAACGTAAACGGGGTTGTAGCTACTGTGGTTGGCTACATGGGAGGCACACTAAAAAATCCCACCTATAAAGACATCTGTACCGGGCGGACAGGCCACGCCGAGGTCGTACAGGTTACCTACGATCCGTCGAAGGTCAGCTACGAACAACTCCTTGACGTATTCTGGTCAATTCATGACCCGACACAACTTAACCGCCAGGGTCCGGACATCGGTACCAATTACCGCTCCGTGATCTTTTACCATGATGCAGAACAGGGCAGGCTTGCGAGAAGATCAAAAGAGGCAATTGAGGTGTCAAGTGTATTCGGGTTCAGGAAAGTCATGACGGAGATCACACCTGCACCGGAGTTTTACCTGGCTGAAGAGTACCACCAGCGCTATCATGAAAAACACGGCGGTTCGTGCAGGATTTAAAACAATTTTATTCCTGCCGATGGAACTGATGACAGATCACTGCAGGTAAACGTCACTTCAAAGCTTGAGGAATCATCAGAAGCCAGGCTGCCTATCGCATACTCAGGGTAAGTGCCCGTTCCCCTGGCGGGGGAGGCCGACTGTCACAACGAGCCCGTTCGCATCAGAAATACCGGTATTGATGATGTCACCGGTAACATCATAGGTTGAGCCTTGTGAGGTGAGGGCAACATTGTTGACGGTGGGTACCGCTGCACTCTTATCAGTCCCGAATTTTACAGGAAGAACAACATTCGTGGTGTGTTGCGTGTCCCCGTTGTCATAAGTGACACGGAATGTGAGGTCGGATTCCTGTTCTGCGGTGACACTGAAAGAAACATCAACGGAACTCTGCCCGTCAAGCGAACTGATATATTTTGTTGACGGGGTCACGACAATACCGTTTCCTTCAGGGGTGATCTGCATATTTTTAATTCCGCCCGTACGGGGATTGATGATGGTTAAATTGACGGACTCCTGTGCAGAACGGGAAAACGCATCCGGTGTTTCCGAGACGTAGGCTTTGACGTCGGTCGAATCTACTTTGATAACGATGGGATAATGAATGCTCCCTCCATCCTTTGTCCCGATGCTGAACAGGGCATACGTGGTCCCGTCAGGAGGATCCGCTTTGATGCTGAACGAATACGTGATCGACGACTCAGGGCCGATATAACTTACCGTGTTCCAGACATCCTGGTTCTTGATATGGACCTTGTCACTCAGGATATCCGGATTTGATAGTCCTACAGAAGTTGTACCGCTGTTTGTCAGGGTCACGGTGATCGTTCCCACTTCGTACGGGAAGAAAACTTCGGGGTCCATGCTGACATTTGATACAACCACAAGCGAGGTGCATCTGTCGAACTTGATGTACTTGTAGAACTTGTCGAACTACTGTCGTTGCCGCATGTACCAGGGGGACGATGAGCAACAACAGAATAAAACTGAAAATGAGTGTTTTTTTCTTCATGATTCCTCCATTTTTTTATCGTTATTCAGGATCTGATCGTATCACCCTCTGGCAGGAACATTTCCTTAGGGATGGTGCCAGATTTTCTGTACCTGACCAGGCCCCATCCTGCTAAAGAGGATATCTCCATCACGATATACCCGGGATATATTATATTTACATCACGGAGGGCGGCCAAATATAGATAAAAAATGGAGATAATATATACCGGGCAGTTAACATTATCCGGTTCAGGGAACTCCTTATCTCCCGGTATGTATCCGGTATCCGGGGGGGAAAGGGAGACAATGAGCCCTGACAGGGTTCCTGCAGCTCAAAGACCTGTCCAGGAGTTGCTCCTTCAGGGTAATCGAAGAAAATTATCGGATCATGGATTATTCGGCTCCACGCCAATTGTGATGCCAAAGGAGCGGGTTGCATGCTTCTCAGGTATTCCACAATTCACCTGATAGTTATCAATCGTATACCAAATCATGGTATGATACCGCCCCCCCCAAAAAAAAGAAATGGGATGGACGGGGATCTCTGGTGTATAAAAAGGACTGAAAAAAAACAGAAGAAGGTACATTACAAAAGTACTATACCCGGTTTACTGTTTTATTTGCCTGTATATCGAGAGCGATCTCGATTACGGTGCGCAGTTCGTCATCTTTGAATGGTTTCAGGATATAACCGTATGGAGCTGTGGCACCGACTCGTTCCAGTGTTTTCGTGTCGCATATAGCTGTGAGATAAATTACAGGGATGTGATAATTTTTCCTTATAAAATCCGCTGCCTGGACGCCATCCATCTTTCCGCCAAGTTCGATATCCATCAGGACAATATCCGGACGCAGTTCACCTGCCTTTTTTATGGCAGTCTCTGCAGTCTCCTCACGCCCCGCTACCGAGTAGCCCAGTTTTTTAAGCCGCATTTCCAGAGATTTGGCGACTTCTCGTTCATCTTCTACGATTAATATTTTTGCACGATCCATAATTCTGCCTTATCTGCTTTTGGACGAGAGGATATATCAATTAATTGTTCCATTATTTGTGGACCGGAAGAAAATGATAGTACATTATCCTACAGGGTTAATCAATACTTCATCCCGGCGGCTGAAAGTGACAATCATTCCTCCATCGCTGGCTAAATTCCCTGCGTCAGGTTTCCGCTTCCGTTATTATATGGTGCCGGTAATCGCTCCTCCTTTCCTCTGCAATCCTGACGCTATCGACAGACGAGGGCCCGGGTGACGCAGGAGATGAATACTACAGCCCGCGACGGGGTGACCCCGCGGCGAATCAGTGAATGAATATTCTAAAAAAACATCCCTTTTCCCGCCATGCCTCTGAGAGGCCCTGAGTCGGGTGATCCCTGCAAATACGATATTTTTCCTGGAAAACACCATTTTATTCCGGGACGCTCTCATGGGCCTATAACAAACTGATTCCTGTGCCCCGCCGCAGTCGCACCTCTCCCAGCTTTTTTCTCTTTTTACTTCGCATCCTTATAACAACATTCCCAGACAGAAATTATTATGATGCCCGTTGGATAATCAGGAACCTGATTATGCAAAGCACATCACTCATCCGGTGTTTAACTGCTGCAGTCCTCGCGGGGGCTGTCCTGGTCTGCGGTGCGGTGACCGCAGGAATGCTTTCGTATGCAATCGGGGATAAAGTGGCCCTGAGCGGAACTGCGTATGCCACAAATACCATGTATCTATTCGTAACCGGCCCCGGACTGGACCCCAATGGAGTGAACCCCGGCCAGATGAAGAGTCCCGTGGTAAGCGGGGATCCGTCGACATTTGTTCAGGTCGATGTTGTGAATGACAGCTGGTCTTATATCTGGAATACGGCACACCAGGGATTCAGCCTGAAAGAAGGCACGTATACACTCTATGCAGTAAACCAGCCGGTTGGCAAAAACGCACTTCCCGCAGTGTACGGCACGATCGATATCAGTCTTACGCAAGGCGGAGAGTCGTTACCAACCTTGGGAACGATCACCATCACCACGTCCCCTCCGGGAGCTGCGGTATATGCTGACAGTCAGTTCGTTGGCGTCACCCCGAAGAGTTTTGAAGCTGCCACCGGTAGCCACACCCTCCGGATCGAGTGCCCCGGCTACCAGACAATCCTTGAGTCCTTGAAGGTGAATGGCGGCGAGACGATCGCGATTGATAAGATCCTGGTGCCTGTCGCCACAGTAACTACCACCGCGACGGTTTTTCCGACCACGCAAACCACGATCACAACACTGCCCCCGGTTCCTGCAGGCACCACCACTCCGCCCCTGCCTTTGAGCGCCGGAATAGGTATCCTCGCACCAGCCGGTGCAGCCCTGCTTCAGCAGAGTAATCGGAAGAAGTGACGTAAACCGGTGTCCGGGGCAGAAGACGAATGCATAAGGCTCACATCTGCATTACTCATGATGCCGGATGAGAATGAAGTAAGAATGGATAAATGGATTCATTGCCGTGATACAAACGTATGGTTAACAAACCATGGATTTAAAAAAAGAACTCTCGCTGTTCGACCTGACCAATATTATTGTCGGGTCAATTATCGGAGCGGACATATACATCGCCTCTGCAATAACAGCAGGAATGCTCGGGCCGTTTTCTCTGGTTATCTGGATTCTTGCAGGGATATTTGCAACGGTCATCGCGCTTGTTTTTGCCTACTGCAGTTACTATGTCCCAAAAGTAGGCGGGCCGTTTGCATATGTATCAGCGGCGTTTGACGATTTTTACGGTTTCCTCACCGGCTGGAGCCTGTGGATCGCTGAACTGATCTCCCTTCCGGTGTTTGCGATTGCGTTTGTCAGGTATCTCGAGTACCTCCTCCCCCTGAATACAACAGAGGAGATCCTGGTCAAAGGTATATTTCTCTTCGGCCTGACGTCAGTTAATATCCTTGGAGTGAAGATGGCCGGGCGGGTTAACGATATTCTGACGCTTGTTAAGCTCCTGCCTCTCCTGCTCCTCATTGGAGGCGGCATCATCTTCTTTATCTCCCGCCCTTCGATATTTTTTGGAAATTATCACCCGTTCATCCCGCTGGGAGTGTCCGGAACCGGGGCTGCCCTCATTCTCATCTTCTGGGCCTATGCAGGGTTCGAACTCGGTACCCTTCCTGCTGCAGAGGTCAAAGATCCGCGGACCACGATTCCCAAGGCTATTATTATCGGGATGTCTATTGTGGGAATATTCTATCTGGCAACAAATTTTATCGTCTATGGTGCGGTCAACTGGGCGGATCTGGCAAAAACATCCACGCCACTGATACTTGTCGGTGGAGTGCTTCTCGGGACCTTCGGTGCTCTCATCATGACCCTGGGGGCCCTGGTCTCCGTATCAGGGTCGAATGAATCGGGCATGCTTGGTACCGGGAGGTTGTCCTATGCGATGTCTATCGACGGGCTTTTTCCACGAATATTCTCCTCTCTTCACCCGAAGTACGGGACTCCCTATATCGGACTCGCCGTCCAGGGTCTTATCGCCTTCCTCATCTCACTTTACACGCCAATCACGACCCTGATCTCGTTTGCGGTCTTCAACCTCGCATTTGCATTTCTTCTCACCTGCCTTTCCCTGATAATCCTGACCCGGGATACGGAAAAGCAGTTAATCGGCCAGAAAGTATTCCCCTGGATCGGGGTTATGATCTGTATCTACCTGTTGTACTCGACGTCTTTGTTTGACAAAGTCGTCGGGGGATTCATCATTCTCGCCGGAGTAGCAATATACGTGTTTTTCTCGCCGAAACAGGATATACACCATTTGAAGGATCTGTTTATATCCGAAGAGGCAATCTTTGTCCGGGCGATGGCAAAGAGAGAACGGTTTCTGGGGCATTTCATGCTACTGCTCTACCGCGGATATCAACGGGTGAAGCAGAGGATCGTGAAATCATAGGACGAAGCAATATCCGCATCGAACGGGCTAAAGATGAGGACTCAGGGATTTGAAAGCGGTTGCTGACGATGCAGAATCCAATACTATATGATTATGCTGCAGGCAATTCTCTATAATATACAGAGTAATCATTTCAAAACCCAGGAAGACATGCGATCATGAATATTGACCGTCGCAAACTCCTCAGTCTGCAGAGCATCCCTGTTTTCGTACTCATTATCGTGATCCTCGCTATCCTGAATATCAGGACAGTCTTCGAACCGCTCTATCTGGTTGAAATTCTCAACACCTTGTTTGTGGGTATAATACCCTTGTATATTGCATATGTCGCAGCCAGGACGTTCAAGCTCAGCGGCTCAATGAGCATTCTGCTGATGGGCGCCGGGATGCTGGTTATAGGAATCGGCCTCACTGCCTCCGGGTGGGTTCTCGTTGTACCAGGAGCGCAGAATGCCAGCGTTACTCTTGCAAACTCCTGCTATCTTGTTGGATCCATCTTCGCTTTTAGTGCAGCCCTGTTGTATCTCTCCTGGCCGGTGTCTTCAAAAGGAGGGCGCACCATTACCAGTGTTGTTACCATCTATGGCGGGGTTATTGCATTCACCCTTCTTATCATGCTGACAGCCCTTCTGGGAATTACTCCCCCGTTTTTCATTATGGGTGCTGGTCCTACACTACTGAGAGCAGTGGTCCTGGCTGGTGCGTTCGGTTTTTTTTCGGCCGCCTCAATTCTTTTCTTGTACATATGGAGCAGGAGACAGGAGGATTTTTTCTTCTGGTACTCCATCTCCGTCGCGTTGTTCGCCATCTGCATCGGTTCGATCATTCTTGCCACCTCAGTCGGGGATGTTTTCTCCTGGACAGGGAGGATCGCTCAATATACTGCTGCCTGTTTTGCATTGGTTGCAATCGTGACGGCGAGACATAGCGCGATAAAAAAAGGTGTCTCCCTGCAGGACGAACTTGCCCGGTTCTTCGACGTATCGGATGAGGGATACAAAATCCTGGTTGAAACCGCGCCCGATGGGATTATTGTGTACAGGGATAACCGGTTCCTCTACGCAAACAACGCAGCCCTCAGACTGTTCGGGGCAGAAACATTTGATCGGCTCAGCATGCACGCAATTCCTGATCTCATTTCTTCGGATGATCACGATGAGAAAGGTTCCCGCATTCATCAGACCCGGGATGAGGTCGTTTTTCATGGGCAGGAAATCCGGTTGATGGGGCTTGACGGAAAAGTAACCAGCGTTGCGGTGAGGACTGCCCCGATTGAATACGCCGGCAGACCTGCTGTCATTGCAATCATCCGTGATATCACTGAGCGCAAGAAAGCGGAGTTCGCATTGCAGAGAGGTGTCCAGAAGCTCGACATCCTCGCCGAATCCGCCCGTGCGCTTCTCGCCAGTGAGACTCCGGAGCATATCGTCCAGAACGTGTGTGAACGGGTGATGCGATACCTCGACTGCCAAACCTTTTTCAATTACCTTATTGAGGACGATCAGAAACGTATGCGGCTGAACGCATGGTCCGGGATTTCAGAAAAAACAGCACAGGAGATCGAGATGCTGGATTTCGGCGTCGCAGTATGTGGCTGTGTCGGGAGAGATGGAGAGCGAATCATTGCCGAAGATATTCAGCATTCCCCGGATTCGCGGACAGATCTGGTCCGGTCTCTTAATATCTCCGCATACGCCTGTCACCCACTCATCTATCACGGTAAAACTATCGGGACACTCTCCTTTGGGACCTGCAGCCGTCCCCGCTTTACTGAAGAAGAGACTGAGTTAATAAGGGCTGTCACAGATTTGGTTGCCATAGCAGTGGCGCGAAAGAAAGCAGAAGACGCCCTGCGAAAAGCCCATGATGAACTTGACAACCGGGTCCGGGAAAGGACTGCAGATCTTGATATCGCGGTCAAATCCCTCAGCGCAGAACGGCAACGGCTCTATGATCTCCTTGAGACACTCCCGGTGTA
>JBGOZZ010000018.1:0-11169 GCA_041480465.1 Methanoregula sp.
CAGGCAGAGTGTATTGATAAAGGAATACTTGCGGGGAAAAATATGATCGTTGCCATTCCTACAGCCAGCGGAAAGACACTGATTGCCGAAATGGCTATGCACAATACCATTAAAACAGGGGGGAAATGCCTCTATATCGTCCCACTCAAAGCACTTGCGAACGAAAAATTTGAGGAGTTTGGTAATAAAGAGGTAAAGGTTGGTATTGCAACAGGTGATCTTGACCGACGGGATGATTTACTCGGGAGAAATGACATCATTGTTGCTACCAGTGAAAAAGTGGATTCTCTCCTGCGCAATAACGCACGGTGGATTGCAGATATCAATCTCCTTGTTATCGATGAAATACACCTGATTGACTCCCAGAACCGGGGTCCGACGCTGGAAATGGTGATTGCCAAGATGCGGTTCCGGAATCCTTCCATGCAGGTTATTGGTCTCTCGGCAACTATCGGGAATCCAGACAGGCTTGCCAGTTGGCTGGATTCAGAACTTGTGACAAGTACATGGCGTCCAGTCGACCTCAGGCAGGGTGTCTTTTTCAAAGACTGTATCCATTTCCGGGGCATGAAACGGGCTGTAAAAGAGGTATCAAAGAACTATGAAGATCTTAACCTCTGCCTCGATACAATTTCTGAAGGGGGTCAATGTCTTGTTTTTGTTTCATCGCGCCGTAATGCAGAGGCTTTTGCAAAACGCGCTGCTGCAGCCATAAAAAGCGAAGACCCTGCGCTTGCCGGGTATGCCGAGCGCCTCCAGAAAAATGCAGAGACAGATATGGGAAAGTTACTTGCGGCATGCGTAGCAAGAGGTTCGGCCTTTCATCATGCCGGACTGAGTCGCCAGGAACGTACGATCGTTGAAGAAGGGTTCCGGAAAGGTCTGATAAAATCCATATCTTCAACACCTACCCTTGCTGCAGGGCTTAACCTTCCAGCGCGGCGAGTGATAATCCGTGATTATCATCGGTTTGCGGCGGGTGAGGGAATGCAGCCGATTCCCGTAAGCGAGTATCACCAGATGGCGGGAAGGGCCGGACGTCCACAGCTCGATCCCTATGGCGAGGCCGTACTTATTGCCAAGGACAAGGGGCAGGTAGAGGATCTGTTCGAATGGTATATTGAAGCTCCCCCGGAGGAGATTCATTCAAAAATCGCCGAACCCACCGCACTCTATACCCATATATTATCTCTGATTGCATCCGGTTTTGCCAAAAATCGTAATGAACTAACCTTGTTTATGAATCGGACATTTTATGTTCACGAACACCGGCAGGGCCACCTCATACAACGAGCGGTAGACGCGGCACTGACCTTTCTCATTAATGCTGATATGGTGGTGGAAGTAGGGGAACATCTCGGTTCAACAAATTTTGGTACACTTGTTTCGAAATTATATATCGATCCAAGAAGTGCCGCAATTATTGTCCGTGCACTTCGGGAAAAGGAAATTTATTCTGATCTGGGTCTGCTTCAGGTAATTTGCAGTACTCCGGATATGCCCAAACTTTACGTGCGGAATACAGACATTGCTGCTTTATCTCGTATGATAGAAGATCATACCGAAGATCTTTGGATCTCTCTGCCGGGTGAGGAGGAGTCAGCAGAGGCATACTATCGCGCACTAAAAACCGCGATGCTCCTTTCTGATTGGACTGATGAATTATCAGATACAAAAATCTGTGAGAGATATTCCGTAGGACCGGGAGATATTTATGGAATGGTGGAAAGTGTGACCTGGCTTCTGCACGCAAGCACGGAACTTGCGCGTATGTTTGCATCGGCTTTTCATAGTAAAGTCCAGGAGTACGAGATTTGTGTGAAAAATGGGAGCCGAAGAGAACTTCTGCCACTTATTCGGCTCCGTGGGATCGGCAGGGTTCGGGCAAGAAGACTGTTCAATAACAAGATAACAAATCCGGATGAGATCCTGGCACGTGGAATTGATGAAGTGACAAAGATACTGGGGCGGGTTACCGCAGAGCAGATTTTTGATCAGATACTGCGGAAAAAGGGAGCGATTCCCATGAAAGAGAATGGTGCTTCTTCCCTTCCAGGTCAGTCAACACTCAACCGTTTTGGGTGATAAGATGGAGACATTTCCGGGCAGATTTGAAATCCGGCAGGCGAAAATGAATGTCGACAATTGTGCTGAATTCCTTCATACAATACAATCAATTGCACGGCAGCATTCCACTCATATTGTATGTTTTAATGCTGATAATATAGCGGGACGTGAGCACGCAGAAGCAGCAATATACCATGCGCAGCGATCATTTTTCTCGGGGAAGCCTATTTCCAATTCATTTGAAATGGAGGCGTTATTATTTGCTGCTGGATCGCGCCAGTGCAATATCGCTGCTTTGTTCGGAATTCATACGCATGAAAATGTAATCTTCATCTGTTCCTGTCCTGCGAATGGATGGATTTGGAATGATCTCTCACATCATATGTTGTTTGTAAATGAGATGTGGGATGAAATAACTCCGGAGAAAGAAGAACGACTCAAATCCTTTTTCGGTATCACTCAGGAAGAACTTGAATTGATTGGCCATGCCAGGATTATTGATCTTGTGCTTGAACGTATAGCTCTCCTTGAAGTCAACCGGTAGAATATCCTTCCGTACAAGCTGCTGCATGGGTAAGAAATTTTAAAAAGAGGGGGATTATTTTGTGTAAGGTGCTATCCGGTTAAAATCGCATTGCTTGATACTGTTGACATTTCTCTCATTTCCAACAAAGAGGAAAGATGATGAAAAACTGTTTCCTGTCATTTATTCGCATGTGAAAGGATGTGCGCGATCTCGGGAATAATGAGGTCTTTTGTAGCCAGAGTTACCGCAGGAGTAGAACCTGGGATGCAAAAAATTGCTTTCCTGTGACAGATCCCTGCAAGAGCTCGGGACAGCATTGAAGATGTGCCAATTTCCTGATAACTTTTCATCCGGAAAAGCTCTCCAAACCCATCAATTTTTTTATCGAGAAGGGGTGTAACTGCCTCAATCGTACAATCATCACAGGTGAGGCCGGTCCCGCCATTAATTACAATGCAGTTGGATTTTGTCAAGGAATTATAAACTTCAGCGCGTATTGATTCGATACTGTCTTGCACAATGGCATAATGATGTATTGGTATTCCTGCATTTTTAAAAATTTCACAGACAGTTTTTCCACTTATGTCGTTTTCTCTGGTTCTTGTGCTTGATACAGTGATTATTGCAACCGATATTGGTATTGGTACAATATGTTTTGGATTCATCATATGATAATTGTAGTTTTTTATCATTAATAATCTGTGATTTAACTAAATTTGGTCATATTCAGTTTTCAGAGACCCCTTTACTTCCACTGGAAATAGTATTAATTTTGATTAAAAAACCAATTACTTTTCTTTTTTTTTTAAAAAAAAACATACATGTGCAAATATTTATATAATATAAAATCAAAATTGAAATTGGCTTGTTTTATCAATATTTTTAGATTATATTTGATTATATTAGTTTTTCCACACGAAATCAAGGGCCCCCTCCCAATAAAAATTATTTATATAATTAAAAATGTGCGATTCTATTTGAACGAATAGTAAATGCATTAAAATATTTAATATCGAATTTAAATATTTGGGCTTCATTATTGAATTTATTTATAAATTAGGCGAACTCCACTGGAAAAGAAGGGGTTTATAAATAGAATAAACCGATCGTTTTTTAGTCTTAGGTCACTAAGTTTCAGATCCTTAGTGAAACTATGCCTGAAACAGAAGATCCATCAACCGGGTTATTTAAAAAATACCTTGCAAATAACAAGATATTTCGCGACCGTGAAGTACTCAGACATTCATATCGCCCTCAGATACTTCCCCATCGCAAGCCTCAGATAGATAATGTCGCCTCAATACTGGCACCGTCTTTGCGCAATGAAACGCCGTCGAATATTCTGATTTATGGCAAGACCGGGACCGGCAAGACAGCCTGCGTACGATATGTTGGTTATGAGCTTGAAAAGGCGAGCAGCAAGATGGGAACAATCTGTCGGATTGTCCACTTAAATTGTGAAGTAATCGATACCCAGTATAGGGTACTTGCACAGATCGCAAAAAATCTTGATGGAATGGACGAAGTTGGCAGTGATAAAACCCGTACACATATTCCCATGACTGGCTGGCCAACTGATCAGGTATATGCCGAGCTGAAAAATCAACTGGAAGCTGGCGGCGGTGTGCTGGTGATCGTACTTGATGAGATTGACAAGCTCGTTAAAAAAAGTGGTGACGATACTCTTTATAATCTTACACGGATAAATTCCGACCTTAAAAACTCCAAGGTAAGTATCATTGGCATTTCAAATGATCTGAGTTTTAAAGATTTTCTCGATCCCCGGGTTCTCTCATCGCTCTCTGAAGAAGAGATTGTTTTCCCACCCTATAATGCTCCTCAGCTTGTGGACATTCTTGCACAGCGATCAGATGCTGCGTTCGTTGCGGGAGCCATAGCGGAAGATGTCATCCCCTTATGTTCCGCTCTTGCTGCCCAGGAACACGGAGATGCCCGCCGCGCCCTTGATCTACTGAGAATTTCTGGTGAGCTTGCCGACCGTGACGAATCAACTCAGGTAACAGAAGAGCATGTAAAACAGGCTCAGGCGAAGATCGAAACGGATAGTATGATTGAATGCATTGCAACACTTCCCACCCAAAGCAAACTGATCCTCTTCTCCATGCTCATACTCGAACAGCTGGGACAGAATATCTTTACGAGTGGGGAAGTATCACGTATCTATCAGGACATAGCCCCGAGCATTGAACTTGACGTACTTACGCATCGACGCATTACCGATCTCATCTCTGAGTTGAACATGCTCGGTGTGATCAACACCCGTGTGGTTAGTCGTGGCAGGTATGGCAGAACAAAAGAGATGTGGTTTGACTCGAATACGGGTAAGATTCGCGAGGTTGTGCTTAAGGATCCGCGATTGAACGGGTTAAAAGATCTTGACGTGAAGCAAATGGAATCAAAATGGTTAAAAACATGGTTCAGGTGATGAGGTATGGATGAAAAAGATCTCGAAATCCTCAGAATTCTCGAGGATAACAGCAGGCTTTCCGCGCAGGAAATTGGAATGATGACCTGTCTTACACCTGCTGAAGCAGAGGCACGGATCCATGCCCTCGAGGCTGAGGGGGTAATCCGCAAATATACTACGGTCATCAACTGGGAGATGACCGGCAATGGAGAGGTCTCTTCCATTATCGAACTCAAGGTAAGCCCCGAGCGTGACTATGGTTATGACCGGATAGCAGAACGGCTTTCCCGGTTCAGGCAGGTAAAAACTTTGCGTCTCATGACGGGTACCTACGATCTCCAGCTTCTTGTAACTGGCAAGAATATGCAGGAAGTTTCCCGTTTTGTATCTGAACATGTGGCACCGATGGATAGGATCCGTGAAACCGCGACTCATATCATCATGAAGTCGTACAAGGAAAATGGCAATATGCTTTTTGAACAAAAGGAAGCAGAACGCCTCCCCTACTCATTCTAAGGTGAGGGTATGCGGAATTTTATTTCTGAACGTGCACAGAGCATCCCACCATCGGGAATCAGGAAATTCTTCGATCTCGCTCTCACGATGGAGGATGTAATATCCCTTGGTGTAGGTGAGCCCGATTTTCGTACCCCCTGGAATATCTGCGAATCAAGCATTTACTCTATTGAGCAGGGTGTGACGTCCTACACTCCCAACAAGGGTCTGCCAGCACTCCGTGAAGCCCTCTCCGGTTATCTGAACCAACATTACTGTCTTCCTTACAACAGCGATAATGAAATTATCATCACGAGTGGGGTGTCAGAAGCTCTTGATATCGCAATCCGCGCAATAGTGGACCCCGGCGATGAAGTGCTTATCGCACAGCCCAGCTATGTCTCTTATGCTCCCTGTGTGACACTGGCAGGAGGGATGCCGGTTCCTGTTGAATGTACCGAAGCAGATAATTTCAAGCTCAATCCCGATACCCTTCAGGAAAAGGTTACACAAAAGACGAAAGCGCTCATGATTAATTTCCCGAACAATCCGACGGGAGCAGTGATGAACCGAAAAGATCTTGAAGCAATCGCCGATATTGTAATCGATAATGATCTTCTGCTTATCACTGATGAAGTATATGCAGAACTAACGTACGAGGGAAACCATGTCGCTGCAGGTACGGTGAGCGATCTCTGGCAACGGACAATTACACTCAATGGTTTTTCCAAGGCATATGCTATGACGGGGTGGCGTGTTGGGTATCTCTGTGCTCCAAAAGAGCTCTGCGAAATCGTCCTTAAGATCCATCAGTATGTGATGCTCTGTGCACCTGTTATGGGACAGATCGGTGCGCTTGAAGCGATCCGATCTGCAGAAGAAGATAAGAATAATATGGTGAATGAGTATCGGTTGAGGCGTAATATGTTTGTAGCAGGATTAAATCGTATAGGCCTCGCCACACACATTCCGGAGGGTGCGTTCTATGCATTTCCTTCCGTGAAAGGCACCGGACTTTCGGATACGGAGTTTGCCGAGCGGCTATTAAAAGAGCAGCGGGTAGCTGTAGTACCAGGGAGTGTCTTTGGTGCCGGAGGACAGTTCCACCTCCGCTGTGCATATGCGGTCTCCAGAAAGCAACTTAATGAAGCTCTTGTCCGGATGGAAATATTCCTCAGCAGTCTCTGACATTTGATTAAATATAACCCATCAATCCCTGGTATCCATATTACGGGATCCCTATCTAAGGATACTTTATTTTGCACCTCGATCAATACTACTTGATATTACAATGAGCTGCACGATCATCGTTGGTGGATTTTTTGGGGATGAGGGAAAAGGTAAGATTGTCGCCCATATTGCATGTAATGACAAACCTGCAATCATCTCCCGCGGCGGTGTGGGGCCAAATGCCGGGCACACTGTTCAGGTCGGAGAACGTGAGTACGGCGTCAGGATGGTTCCTTCTGGTTTTGTTTACAAGGAAGCGAAACTCTGTATCGGCAGTGGTGTCCTTGTCGATCCCCGCGTTCTGAAACAGGAAGTCGAAATGCTCGATGTGAAAGGGCGGATATTTGTTGATAAACGCTGCGGCATAATTACTGAAGATCACATCAGACGTGATAAAGGAAGTGCCCATCTGTCGAAGAAGATCGGAAGCACTGGATCGGGATGCGGACCCGCAAACTCAGACCGGGTTATGAGGCTCTCTCCACAGGCAAAAGATGTTCCTGAGCTCGCCGAATACCTGCTTGATGTCCCCAAAGCGATTAATGACGAGCTGAAACAAGGCAGAACGGTACTTCTTGAGGGAACGCAGGGCTTTGGGATCTCTCTCTATTATGGTACTTACCCCTTCGTTACAAGTAAGGATACATCGGCGTCCCAGATTGCTGCAGATAATGGAGTTGGACCGACCAGAATTGATGATGTGATTGTAGTTTTCAAAGCATATCCAACCCGTGTTGGGGAAGGTCCATTCAGTACCGAGATGACTTCTGAAAAATCAGATTCGATGGGTATTCAGGAATTTGGAACTGTCACCCACAGGAAACGACGTATTGGTGGCTGGGATGGAGATATGGCCCGGTACTCTGCAATGATCAACGGATGTACACAGGCTGCGCTTACCGGTATCGATCATGTGGATAAAACCTGTTTCGGGGTAACTGAGTATGGGAAGCTGACAAAGAAGGCAAAAAATTTTTTAAAGCTTGCCGAGGATGATATTGGCAGCCCCATCACACTGATATCAACTGGGCCCGAAATGACCCAGATCATCGATTTGAGGAATGAGCTGGTATGAGACGGGCACTCATGGACATTCTATGCTGCCCGGTGTGCAAAGGCGATCTTGCACTCAATGTTGAAAAGGAGGATGAAAACGAAATTCTGGAGGGAGAATTGCTCTGCACCATGTGCGAAGTAAAGTATCCAATCCACGAAGGCATTCCTAATCTTCTCCCCCAGACACCGATAATAAAATAGAGAAAGGAGAATGATGAATTTCCCGTTGTCATTCACTGTGCTGACTGTCGCGGGTCAGGTTTCTCACGAAACTTCTTTTGAATTTTATCTCAACCGCCTGGGAATTAATGTCATTGAAGGTCCGAGAGAAAATATCTGGGGGGAGATTGGAAGCACTCTGCGATTAATTTTTAAAAACAGGGGTGCACCAACCCATATTACAATATCATCGCCGAATTCCGGAATGTACACCGATTTCTTCCATGAAAACATGTATATCGTTGATGAAGCAGTCCTGTCAATTCCTTTGCGTAACGAAGGTCGGGAAGGTTTTTTTGATCTTGAGATTATTACAGGCTATGGAGGTGTAAAAACCTCACTTCACGTTGATGTCATACAAGGAGTATCCTACCAGAAAACTGCAATAAGGGAAGAACCCCCGCTCCAGCCGGTTGCTCATGGGCGCCCCCATCCACTGATGATTATGATGGGTATTGCCTTAATCCTCTTTAGCGCGTCGCTCTATACAAAAATTGAATCTCTTAATACCGCTTCATTCATTGTTCTCATCGTTGGTGCTCTTTACACATGGTACCGTCAGCCATAGTGGGAGCGGTTATTGTATTATTTGCCTCCCTGCTTGTTGATCGCACGACGGGTGACCCGCAATCTCCCTGGCATCCTGTAGCTATTCTTGGACGTTTTATCGGATGGTGGGGCAAACCAGAAAATTATTCCCCAAAAATCCAGCGCGTTGCCGGAGTCGCCTTCTGGTTTATCACAGTTGTCCTGTTCACCCTGCCGTTTTATTATTTTGCAGCGGTTTCACCGTGGTACATCTATTTGTTCTTAGGGCCATTCCTGCTCAAAAGCTGTTTTGCCTGGCGTGCTCTCGAAGAACATACTCTTGCTGTTGTAAATGCGTTGAAGGATGGAGTGGAAAACGGGCGGACACAGGTAAAAATGCTGGTATCACGAGAAACGGCAAATCTTGGACGCGAACAAATTCTTTCAGCGGGTTATGAATCGATGACGGAAAATATTACAGATAGCATTATCTCACCGCTATTTTATTTTTCATTGTTCGGGCTTGCTGGTGCGGCGATTTATCGTGCAGCAAACACGATGGATGCTATGCTTGGATATCGTGATGAACGAATACGATTAGGCTGGTGTTCGGCACGAATGGATGACGTACTCAATTTCCTTCCTGCGAGGCTGACAGTACTGTTTCTTCTTCTCTATTTTTCCTTCAGGGGGAGATTTTCAAGTACGGTGCGTGTTATATGTCGTGATGGCCATAAACGCCCCGGCTTTAATGGGGGTATTGTGATGGCAGCTATGGCGGGAGGAACCGGAATACGGTTCGAAAAGCCAGGAGTTTATACTATTGGTGATGGTGAAAGATCATTGGATGCAGCCGGTCCTGATATCCTCCGTGCAAGCCGAATTGTGATTATCGCCTTTGCAGTTCTGGCCGGGGGTACTCTGTTTTTATTGGGATCATTGATCAATAGTATTGGCATATGAAGAACCAGCGGGTGAAGCGCGTGGGCATAAAAAAGAGCGGTCCGGAACCCGGGCGTTTTAAGATGGAAGAGCTCCGGTTCGGGACTGAGCTCCTCAAACGGGGCTTTGCATCCATGCAGAAAGGGGGTGTGATCATGGATGTAGTCGATGCCAGCCAGGCCAAGATCGCCGAAGAGGCCGGTGCCGTCGCCGTTATGTCGCTGGAGAGGGTGCCATCCGATATCCGAAAAATGGGGGGTGTCGCACGGATGGCAGACCCGGAAAAGGTCCTTGAGATCATCGATGCAGTCTCAATCCCGGTGATGGGCAAGGTCAGGATCGGGCACTTCGTTGAAGCGCAGGTTCTCGAATCGCTTGGCGTGGACATGATCGATGAGAGCGAAGTGCTCACCCCGGCAGACGAGCAATACCATATCGATAAGAAACTATTCAAAGTCCCCTTTGTCTGCGGGGCACGTGATCTGGGAGAAGCACTTAGACGGCTCAACGAGGGGGCGGCGATGATCCGGACCAAAGGTGAGGCAGGCACCGGAAACGTGGTGGAGGCGGTTCGCCATATGCGCAATATCATGGGAGATATCAGAACGCTGAAAGGAATGGACCACCAGGAGATGATCGATTATGCACGGAAAATCGAAGCCCCTGCCGAACTTGTAATAGAATGTTCGGATCGTGGCCGTCTTCCCGTTGTAAACTTCTCAGCCGGTGGTATTGCTACGCCTTCGGATGCGGCGATGATGATGCAGCTGGGAGCCGATGGTGTTTTTGTGGGATCCGGCATTTTCAAGTCTTCCAGTCCTGAACGGATGGCCAAAGCAATCGTGGAAGCGGTCAATCACTTCAACGATGCTGAGATAATTGCCCGGGTAAGCAAAGGACTTGGGGATGCGATGCCAGGACTTGATGTACACACACTCAGGGACGATGAGGTGCTGCAGACCCGTGGACGCTAGGATCGGTGTACTTGCGCTCCAGGGAAATGTAAGCGAACATATTGATGCATTCTGCCTGGCTATTGAACGGGTGAAGAAAAGAGGTGCATCTGAAGTCTCTGAAGTCAGATGCCCCGCGGATCTTGCAGGATGTAATGCACTCGCTATACCTGGTGGAGAATCCACTACCATCTCCCGGCTTATTGAAAAAAACCATCTTCATGAACCACTATGTAATTTTACAGGAGGTATTTTTGCAACCTGCGCAGGTATGGTTCTCATGGCAACCGATGTTGCTGATCCTCGCATCCACACACTTGGATTGATAGAAATGGCTGTTGACCGAAACGCGTTTGGAAGGCAACGGGAATCCTTTGAAACGGATATATCCATCGGGGGGGTAGAAGGAGGATCGTTCCATGCGATTTTTATCCGTGCTCCTGTAGCAACATCTGCCGGCGTTGGTGTAAAAGTGCTTGCCCGGATAGATCAGGGCATCGTTGCTGTGGAGAAGGGAAAGCATATGGCATTTTCATTTCACCCGGAACTTGGTGGGGATACCAGGTTACATGAGCGGTTTTTACGGTTGCAGGGGATATGAACGATTTAAAGCTATAGTGTAAAAATCTGGTATAATAACGCCATTTATGGCGCGTATCACTATTACCCCAGATGTTCAGGGATCCGTTTAATCCTTTTACCATCATTTCGAAAAAAAAAAGAAA
>JBGOZZ010000019.1:0-11141 GCA_041480465.1 Methanoregula sp.
CCGTAAAGACGTGGATCCCGGTTCGATTGGTGGGATCAAAGCCGGTTCCGGTGAAACCGGTGAATCTTCCCGTAAAGACGTGGATACCGGTTCGATTGGTGGGATCAAAGCCGGTTCCGGTGAAACCAGTGAGTCTTCCCGTAAAGACGTGGATCCCGGTTTGATTGGTGGGATCGAAGCCGGTTCCGGTGAAACCGGTGAGTCTTCCCGTGCATACATTGATTCTTTATCCGGAATTTTAATTCCGGGGGTTTGAGAACGGTCTTTCTTTTTTTCCGGGATATCTGTTGGTAATTGCATACCACATTTATAGCAAAAAAATGAGGTATCGTCGTATGCCTGAGTGTGACATTTTGGACAAAATTTTAGCATAATTTTCTCTTACGACTAGTTTTTGTATTCAGGGAATAATATTTATGACACTGTTTTATTCAAGTCACGCCTTTATTAAGTAAATGGAACGTTACAAAGGTACATCCTCCATTCCCAGCTCAAGAGAAATAATTCAAGACTGAACCATTCTCATTTTTATTGTGGGTATGATGCTTTTTTTATAGAATAATATCAAATGTGGAATTAATAATTTTCTGAAATAAAGGTGAATTATGGAGATTGGTAAGATTATTGATGATTCGTTCAATTACGCAAAGGAAGGTCTTGTTGGAAAATGGGAGACATGGATGCTCCTGATAATCAGCTGTATTATCTTTCCATTATTTATGGGCTATATGATGCGGATTTATCGTGGCGAGAAACCATCGCCTGCTGTGGACAACTGGGTGGACATGTTTATTGACGGGATTAAACTCCTCGTTGTTGGCTTGGTTTATGCTATCCCGGTTCTCATTCTCGGCGTCGCGCTTATCGGAAGTACTGGTCTGGCATTGTTTTTATCAGTGAAATTCCCCAATGTGGATCCCGCTGCAATAATTGGTCTTCTGGCAGCAATTCTCTTCGGCGCGATTATTCTTGTTATCGTCATTGTGATCATCGGATTGATTCTCGCAACAGCAGGAGTTCGTTTTGCCCGGACAGGTAGTTTCGGGGAAGCGTTCAACTTCAGTGCAGTCTTTAACCATATTGGCAGGATCGGCTGGGTGATGTACATAACTTCATTGCTCATGATGGTGATAATCGTCAGTCTTATAAAGATAATCTGTCTTAGTATCCCTTTCATCGGCATTCTTCTGGTACTCATCGTGGCTCCTTTCACCGGCATCTTCTCGGCACGGTATCTCACCCTGCTCTATGATAATGCCGTACCAGAATAATTTTTTGCCATCTGGTCCGATAACGATGTTCCCTATATGCTTACAGGGTGAGTGTCAACCCGGTCGAGGCTGATGAAAACTAATTATTGTTAAAAAAAGTTCTGGAACTTCCTTCCCGTTTCCCTTCGTTATTGTTAGAACACGTCACCAATAATTCAATTGCACGGAAATACCAGCCAAATAAAAGAATGTTGAAACGGAACAGGTACGGTTCACAAACGTTCTCCAATGATTTACGGGATAATATTATCCCACTGCAAGATTCCGGAAAAAAAATAAATGCTCATTTTTTGTATATAAAAATAGTATTGATAAATACGGGGTTAACATATATATGTACCAGAAAGGGTATATGCCGCCTTATTAAACCGGTACAATTAAACGGTCAACGCGGAGAATACCGGAATACCAAATTGTTACTGTGAGGTAAGAAATTCATGAATAAGCGTGATGCTGAGGCATTGTTGCGACAGGGCATTGAACTTTATGACCTTGGCAGGTATCAGGAAGCCATTGTCATGTTTGATCGTGCGCTTGCCCTCTTTCCCGATCTTTCAAAAGCCTATTACTTTAAAGGCATTGCCCTGTATGATCTTGGCAGGTATGAGGATGCTGTCGATGCTTATGATCATGCAGGTGCTATTGAACCCTTAGACACAAATGCCTGGTACAACAAAGCAGCGACCCTTGCACAGATGGGGAGGAATGAAGAAGCTCTGGCAGCATGCGATCGTTTGCTGACAATCAAATGGGACAATGCCGAGGCGTGGATCCTTAAAGGCATTGCGCTCTACGAACTGGGGCGCTATAAAGACGCCATCAGTGCCTATGATCATGCGCTGACAGTTGATCCCCGACACGCAAAAGTCTATTATAATAAAGGAATTGCGCTTGCCGATCTCAACTTGCACGCTGAAGCAATTCTGGCATATGATAAAGCCATCGAAATCGTACCCAATTATGCAAAGGCATTCTACAACAAAGGTATTTCCCTCTATGACATCGGAAAATATGATGAAGCCCTGACTGCATTCAACCAGGCGTTTGAGATAGATTCCACTGATATATGGGTTTGGTATTACCGCAGTTTCATATATGCAAAACAGGAACGGTTTGAAGAAGCTAATGCATCGGCTGATAAATTCCTCGGGCAGGAGCCGGGACATGCCGATATATGGGCAATCAAAGGAATTTCACTCTTCAGAATCGGAAGATATGATGAGGCTATAACTGCACTCGACCGATCCCTTGACATAAACCCGCTTCTGACCGATGCATGGCTTTATAAAGGACTCGCATATAACACGACAGGGAATCATAATGATGCGGTCACTGCATTCAATAGAGCCATCGAGCTCAGCTCCGGAAATACTTCTGCATATTACAATCGCGGCATTGCATATTCTCATCTCCATAAATACCGGGATGCAATCCTGGATTTTGATCGTACTCTCTCGTTCGAGCCGGAAAATTCCGATGCGTTGTATCTGAAAGGAGTTGCGTGCATCAGACTGAGCCGGTATGATGAGGCATTGGCCTCGTTTTCCCAGACTCTGCTCAAAAAAAGGGAACATCCTGCCTCATTTTATTACCGGGGTATCGTGCTGACCAAGCTTGGCAGACATAAAGAAGCGATTGAATCGTTCGAACAGGCGCTTCGTCTGGATCCCGGGTGCGCCCAGGCAATATTCCAGGCGGGGATAGCATACGCCAGCCTTGGCAGGTATACCGAGGCTGTTTCTGCCTACGACCAGGCATTAAAGATTAATCCGCTCTTTGCAGATGCATCCTTCCATAAGGGTTTTGCACTCGCAAAGCTGGGAAATACGGATGAAGCAATACAGGAATTTGACAGGACTGTTAAACAGGACCGGGAAAATGCACAGGCATACCACCAGAAGGGACTCCTGCTTGCCAAACTCGGAAAATATCCTGATGCTATAGAATCCTACAACAAAAGCATCGGGATCAAACCTGCCTATGCCCAGGCATTCTATGATAAAGGTCTCGCCCTTGCCAGGCTCGAAAAATTCGAGATGGCAATTGATGCATACGAACACGCTATTGCCATTAACCACAATTACGTTAATGCGTACTATAACCTTGGACTTGCACTCATACAGCTGGGGAGATCTGAAGATGCCGTGTACGCCTATGATCAGGCGCTTGAAATTGATCCGGCGAATACGCTGGTTCTCTATCAACGCGGAACTGCTTTCATGCAGACCGGACACTATGCTGAATCAATAGCAGATTTTGACAACGTAATCGAACAAGTCCCCCAGAACACCGGTGCATGGTATAACAAGGGGCTGGCTTTTTTTCATCTTTCACGGTATCAGGAAGCACTCGTGGCATTTAATGAAGCCATCGAACAGAACCCCGCGCTTATTGAGGGGTGGCTCCAGAAAGGGGCAACTCTTGGCAAACTGGGGATGCCCGACGAAGCTATTGCGTCATTTGACAAGGTTCTCATACTAAATCCAAAACATGCCGAGGCAGCAATTCATAAAGGAATTATCCTTATTACGCTTTGCCGATATGAAGATGCCATATCAATTCTCAATCGGGCCCTGGAAGAACAACCGGGCAATGATAGGGCATGGTGCTTTAAGGGTATCGCCCTCTCTTCAATCGAACGTTTTGAAGAAGCCGTTCGATCTTTTGATAAGGCACTGGAGATCAACCCCCGGTGTACGCGTGCACTCTATGAAAAAGCTACTGCCTTCTCCAACCTCGGTAACCAGCAAGAAGCAGTAAATCTCTTCAATCAGGCATTGGAGATTGAACCTGACCACCCGAAGATTTTCTACCTGAAAGGTGTTGCCCTCTTTCGCCAGGGACGTTTTGATGAGGCAATTGACACATTTGAACACGCCCTTGCCCATGAACCGGAAAATGCTTCCGGATATTATTATCTTGGTCTGGCATATGCCGGGGCAGAGCGGTATTATGAGGCGGTAACTGCATTCGATCATTCTCTTGCACTAGATCCCTCAAATTCCCCTGCCCACCATTTTAAGGGCATTGCCCTTATCGAGTTGGATCACTACGATGAAGCCCTTACAGAATTCAACCGGTCTGTTGCACTCGATCCTGAAGATGCACCTTCGTATTATTATGCAGGAATTGTGCACCTGCGGTTAAAACACTATGAAGAAGCGGTCGCAGCATTTGACCAATCGATCATACTTGACCCAAAAAGGAAAGAAGCTCCGATCCAAAAAGGAATTGCTCTCGTTAAATTAGGAAGAAATGAGGAGGCAATTGGAGTTTTCAGCATCTCTCTTGAGGAATGCCCCAGGGATGCTCTCCTCTGGTGTTACCAGGGAACCGCTCTTGCAGCACTGGGACAGCCTGAGAAAGCACTTCAGTCATTCGATAAGACGATCGAGATCAATAACCGTTGCATCCCCGCATTTTACGGGAAGGGGGAAGCACTGTCCCGACTGGGGAGGCACAAGGGCGCTATTGAAGCTTTTGACAGGGCACTTGAACTAAACCCCGATGATCCAAAAATCAGTTACCAGAAAGGAATTTCTCTCATTCAGCTGAAGCAATATGACGATGCAATCAGGTCGTTTGAAGATACCCTTGCACTTCAACCGGATTTTATTGATGCTCATTATACCATGGGACTGGCGCTGGTCCAGCAAAAAAAGTATACTGCGGCGCTGAATGTTTTTGATCATGCAATTGAAATTGATCCGGGATATATTCCTGCACTGTATCTCAGGGGAAAAACACACCTGCAGCTCAAAAAATATTCCAATGCAATCGACGCTTTTAATCGTGTCCTTGAAATTTCCCCGCATAACCCAGATGCATTATACGGAAAAGGTATCGCATTTTTACACCTTTACCGGTACCAGGATGCTCTCGATGCGTTTGAAGAAGCGCTCGAACATGATCCGTCACGTCCCGGATTATGGCTTAAAAAAGGTATAACCCTGACAAATCTCGAAATGCAAAAAGAGGCGATTGCAGCTTTTGATCAGGCACTCGCGTTAGATCCGGAACTCACTGAAGCAATGGTGCGAAAAAGTATCGAACTTATCAAGCTTCGCAATTACGAAGATGCTGTTCTGATTCTCACCCGTTCAGTCGAAGAACAACCACGCAATATCTGGTCCTTGTGTTACCTGGGTATCGGACTGTCGGCTCTTGAGCGATTTGAAGAAGCAGTTCGTGCATTTGATAAAACCCTGGAGATCAACCGCCGTTGTGCCCGTGCATTGTTTGAGAAAGGGAATGCCCTGATCCATCTGGGCAAACCCTTAGAAGCTATCGTATCCTATGATCAGGCACTGGAGATATCCCCAAAAGATCCAAAAATTTTATACCAGAAAGGGATCGCTCTTACCCAGCGCGAGAGATATGATGATGCTATCAAGGCGTTTGAGAAGTCCCTTGCCATAGAACCTGAAAATGCGTTGGGTTTTTACTTCCTGGGCGTCGCTTTTACCGGGAAGGAACGATACAGTGACGCGATAAAAGCATTCGACAGGGCACTTTTACTCGATCCTTCAAATGCATCCACCCATCATTTCAAAGGGGTCGCTCTTATCCAGCGTGAACGATACAGTGATGCTGTAAAATCCTTCGAGACATCTCTTTCCCTGGACGCATCAGATGCTTCAAATTATTATTATCTGGGGCTTTCCTACCTGCAGTTAAAGCGGTACGAAGATGCTATACATGCAAGTAGAAAAGCGACAGAGATTGATCCAGCACTTACAGAAAGTTACATGTACCAGGGTATCGCAAGTGCTGAATTGTCCCGGTACGAAGAAGCTATTCCTTTACTGGACCGGAGCTTGTCGGCAAACCCATCGCTTATCGAAGCACTTATCTGTCGTGCAAAGGCGCTGATAAAACTCGGGCGGTACGCAGAAGCTATCGAAACTCATGACAGGATCCTCTCGCTCAATCCGACTATTATCGAGATCTGGATGCAGAAGGGAGATGCCCTTTTCTCTCTTGAGAGAAAGCAGGATGCCATCCTTGCGTATTCAAAAGCGCTTGAGATCAATGCAAATTTCGCGGAGGGTTGGGTAAAAAAAGGCAACGCCCTCTACGATCTCCATAAAATTCAGGATGCCATGTTCGCTTACTCCCGTGCCCTTGATATCAACCCTGCTCTTTGTGACATCTGGATGAAGAGGGGTGATGCCCTGAACGAACTCGGGCGAACTGAAGACGCCATCGTATCATTTGCCAAATCCTTAAAAATTAATCCCAATCAGGTGGAAGGATGGGTCAAGAACGGAAAAGCCCTCTACGACCTTGGGCGATACCAGGATGCAATTGATGCTTTTGACAATGCCATAGCCTTAAACCAGAGATGTATTGAGGCATTCCACTACAAAGGACTTGCACTGGAGAAGGTGAACAGGATCGACGAATCGATCCATGCATACGAAATACTCCTTGAAATAGACCCGGGGAATTATGACGCGCAATATCATAAGGGACTTGCATTAGCAAAACTGGGAGATCACCGCGACGCGATCGCGGCATTCGAAAAGACCATCGATATCCTGCCTTCTTTTGCACCTGCATGGTACAACAAAGGGAGATCCTTAAACCAGAGCGGAAAATTTACCGATGCGGTTTTTGCATTTAACCGGGCACTGGAAATTGATTCTTCATTCACTGAAGTCTATTATCACCAGGGATTTGCGCTGTTAAAGCTGGAGAAATATGCTGAAGCCATTGAATCTTTCGATAAGAATCTTGAGAAAGATACAGGCAATGCACAGGGGCACTATAACCGGGGTCTGGCACTTTCCAGACTTGGGAGATTTACAGAAGCGCTGGAGTCTTTTGATAAAGCGCTTATTTATGATCCTGACAACGCACTTGCTTTTTTTCACAAGGGCAGGGCATACACGAGTCTGAACCGTCACAGCGAGGCAATCTTCGCTTTTGAAAAGACTCTTCAGTTAAAACCTAAATATGCCGAGGCACGGATGCGGAAGGGCATTGCCCTCTATAATCTTAAAAAATTCAAGGAAGCTATAAAGGATTTCAACAAGATCATTTCCGATAATCCCAAAAACTACCATGCATATTACCAGAAAGGAAGAGCTCTTTTTGATTCGGGAAATACGTCCGAGGCGATTTATGCTTATGACAGGGCGCTTGAGCAGGAGCCGGATTTTGCCGAGGCCCATTTCCATAAGGGTTTTGCCTTGATGGAATTATCTCAGTCCGAGGAGGCAATTCGGGAATTTGATCGCGCTCTTGAAACAGACCCCCAACTTGGACCCGCACAGTACAACCGTGGTGTTGCCCTGACAAAGCTTGGCAGGTTCAGCGAAGCGGTTACCGCATTCGACAGGACACTTTCCCTTCTCCCGTCATTTGCCCCCGGATTTTTCCAGAAAGGACTGGCCTTGTACGGTACCGGCAGGTACGAGGATGCTGTAGCCGCATTTGACCGGACACTTGAACTGGATCCACATTCAGCTGAAGCAGCACTCAGAAAAGCTGTCGCACTCCTTGATCTGGGTCGCGGTGAAGAATCACTTGCTGCCAGCGAAAAGGCACTGGAGCTCCAGCCGGACTTTATTGAAGCACTGTACCAAAAAGGAAAAGCCCTTGCTGGTCTTGAACGCTATGACCCGGCAATTGCTGCTTTCGAGCGGACTATTGAACTCGATCCCGGCAATGCACAGGCCTATTATGACAGGGGTCTGGCATTGGTACACATTGGCAGGCATCCTGAAGCAGTTGCATCATTTGATCGTCTGTTGGAATTAATACCCAATTTCGCACCAGCTTTTTTCCATAAAGGTATAGCGCTTGCAAATATCGGCATGTATGACGAAGCTGTATTGGCCTTCAATATTACCCTGGAGATTACCCCGGGTGATGCCAAGGCACTCTATCAGAAGGGAATTGCACTTGCACATCTGGAAGATTATGAACAGGCACTTGTTGCATTCGAAGCTGCCAGCATAATCGATCCGGAAAATGCAGAAGTGTTTTACAAGTGTGGTTTATCCCATGCAGCCTTGGGACATCATAGTGAAGCAGCGGGTGCATTTACCAGTGCCCTAGGGATAAATCCCGGTTATACGGATGCAATGTACCATACGGGACTTGCACTTGCCGAACTGGGTGAATTCAATGATGCAATTCAATTCCTTTCCCGTGCAATCGAGATTAAACCGGAGATTGCCAATGCGTGGCTGATCAAAGGATTCTGTCTTTTCGCTGTCGAACGATTTCAGGAAGCTATCCTTGCCTATACAACCTCACTGGAAATTGACCCGGACAACCCACATACCTGGTTCTATAAAGGCAGGGCACACATCAGCCTCGACGATTTTGATGATGCAGTTACTGCATTTGATCGGGTTCTGGCTCTTGAACCGGAATTTGGTGAGGCATTTTATTATAAGGGAATTGCACTTGCCAGAGCCCGGAAAGTATCTGAGGCTGCTGCAGCGTTCGAACAGGCAAACCGTCTGATGCCTGATTTTGCCGACGCATATCTCCAGAAGGGAAGAGCACTTGCATCGCTCGGCCGCAACCCGGAAGCAGCTGATGCGTTCCGGAGCGCACTCATTTCCAATCACGATGATCTGACAGCATTGTACGGCCTTGCCCGGGCAACGGACCGCCAGGGATTGTCTGAAGAAGCAATTACCGCATATACCCGGATTAACCAGGTGGATCCCTCGTGCGAGCGGGTGTTCTTTTATAAAGGCGCCGCACTTATGCGCCTGCATCAATATTCTGATGCCATCGAGGCATTCAGCCGTGCCATCTCCCTTAACCCATCCCATACAGAGGCCTGGAAGGAGATGGGAAGATCTTTTTTCATCCTTAAAAAATATGACCGGGCAATAGAAGCTTTTGATGCGGTTCTCGAGCTCAAACCTGACTCGGGAGAGATCCTTTTTGAGAAAGGACTTTCTTATTCCCAGTTGGGGAAACCGGAATCTGCCCTGGCGGCATTTAACGCGTGTATTGAGATTGGTCTGAATAACTCCCGCATATTTGCTGAAAGGGGGCTGGCCCTCTTCCAGCTCGACAGGTATGAAGACGCAATAGCATCATTTGATCACGCGCTTGAAATTGATACAACTGACCTTAACTCACATCTGGTAAAGGCTGAGATTCTCGAAAAGATCAACCGTCATGAAGAAGCAATCACAGAGTTCGATTCCACACTTCTTCTTGAACCAGAAAATGCCCGGGCACACCGGGGTAGAGGTGTCGCTCTTGTAAAACTTGCACGGTACGAAGACGCAGTAATTGCACTGGATCAGGCCCTGGAGAATGATACAGCAAATTCTGATCTCCTTGCATGCAAGGGGTATTCACTCTATAAGCTGAATCGGTATAAGGAAGCAGTTGAATCTTTCGGGAAATCGTTAAAGCGTAAACCCCAGAACATTTTTGCTCTGTTTCACCGTGGGAAGGCCCTGCTGCATCTCCAGCGGTGGGAGGAAGCGGTATCAACGTTTGATAAGGTGATTACCCTTGACAAACAATACACCGCCGCGTGGTATTACCGTGGAACCGGTTATACACACATGTCACTGTATGACGATGCACTTGAAGCGTTCGAGAGAGCATTATCGCTTGATGATTCATGTGCTGTCGCATGGTACAATAAAGCAGATGCCCTCGGTAAACTGAAACGGTTCGATGAATCGGTCCCTGCCTTTGATCGTGCCCTTGAGCTGAGCCCTGAAATGCAGGATGCAGCGTATAAGAAGGGGGTTGCACTTGAAACCCTCGGCCGACATGAAGAGGCAGTTGCTGCATTTGATCTGGCACTCACCATCGGACCTGATACCGGTGCGGTCCACTACCACCGCGGCCTCGCTCTCATGGCAGCCGGGCGCGATAAGGATGCCCTGATTTCCCTGAACCGTTCAATCGAACTTACCCCCGGGGATGATGCCATCTGGTTAGCACGAGGCCAGGCGCTTTTTAAGCTTAATTATTTCCATGATGCGGTTCTGGCATTTGATAAAACACTGGAATTAAATCCCTGCATTGCCCAAGCAGCGTACGGCAGGGGGCTGGCACTCTCTGCACTCGGGAACTACGATGAGGCTATAGTTGCATATGAAAGAGCACTTGCCCTGGATGCTGCTTATACAGATGCAGCATATAATAAAGGTCTTGCACTCTTCCGCACAGGCAGGTATAAAGATGCTGTAATAGCGTTTGACTATACCCTTGAAAATGTTCCGGAGCATGCCCATGCACATTACCATAAAGGACTGGTGCTGAAGGCCATGGCGAAATACGAAAAGGCAATCCGGTCATTCAATCAGGCCTTCACGTTCGACAGCTCCTTATCAGATGCGATATACCAGTCCGGTCTCTCGTTTGTCAGCCTTGGAAAAAACGAAAAAGCACTTGATGCATTCGATACTATGCTGGAAAGGGAGCCCCATAATGCTCCTGCGCTCTATCAGCGTGCATTAGTCCTGGTAAAACTTCTTCGGTTCGATGAGGCACTTGGGGCAGTTGAGTCCTCCCTGAATTTTGAAAATACTATCGCGGACGTCTGGCTGCTCAAAGGAAGCGTACTCTTTGAAATGGGGCGGTTTGGAGAGGCACTCGAAGCATTCGAGAGGACTACTGCCCTTGCACCGGACAACAACACTGCATGGTACCGGAAGGGAAAGACATTCATCGAACTCCAAAACCCGGAAGACGCGATTGCCTGCTTTGAAAGGGTACTTGCAAACGACCAGGCGTGTGCCCCGGCATGGCTGAGAAAAGGGAGCACGCTTCTTTCGCTCAGCCGGTACGAACCGGCACTGGATGCCCTCACCCGAGCCCTGGACATTAAACCCGGGTCAGCCTATGGATGGTATGATCGGGCTATTGCGCTCC
>JBGOZZ010000020.1:0-10976 GCA_041480465.1 Methanoregula sp.
AATGCTTACGGAGAAGTGCTCCCCTTCAATATAGTCCTGGGAGAATTCGTCCTTCCCGGTCGGACCATCTGATAGCCTCACACCCTGAGCCCCGCACCCTTTCACCGGCTTGATAACTCTTCTTCCTGCCAATGCGTCCGCCGGCACAGGTATAGTGTGCTGACGTAGGATCCTTCCCGCCTGGACCTTGTTGGCGCAAAGAGCAGTTGTCATGAAACCACACCCGAGATTGTGGGTATGCTGCTCAAGGATCTGCGTGTAGCGCGCAAGCAGGTGATCGGGTGCGATCACGAGCCCCATGTCACATGCCGGGGCTATGCAGTCGATCTCCTCTCCAAAATCGCCGTTCCCGGGCAGCACGACATCGTACCCGCAGTGCTCGAAGCTCTGTTTCAGGACCGCAAGCATTGCGGCACCTTCAGGTGCAAGAAGCGGATCGTGGGCGGTGGTATATTCGGCAAGCAGGACTTTCATCACTTTTTTTTGGTTCTTTAAGGAAATGACCCTATCCGATCGGTGAACTATTTGAGCGGTGCGATTCATACGTGAATGCGATGAAACCCTCGATCCTGCTGACCAATGATGATGGCGTGAGTTCTGTAGGCCTCTGGGCTGCGTATGAAGCACTTGCCCCGATAGCGGACATTACCGTTGTTGCACCGGCAACCCAGCAGAGCGCTGTCGGCAGGTCGATATCGATCTTCGAGCCATTGCGGGCGACAAAGATCATGATGAATACTATTCCGGCGTGGTCAGTGGCCGGCAAGCCTACCGATGCGGTCATTATCGGCCTGTATGCCCTGAACCTCAATCCTGCCATGGTCGTGAGCGGGATCAATATCGGGGAAAATCTCTCCTTTGAATCAATTATGACCTCCGGTACTGTCGGTGCCGCGCTGGAAGCCTCCAACCAGGGAACAAAGAGTATCGCATTCTCGCTCCAGGTCGAGGATCAGGGAGATAAATTCGACGACCCCCGTTATCACGGACAAAACTTTGCCGCCGCAAAGAGTATTGTTCATGACGTGGTAGCCCGGGTCCTGACGCAGGGGTTCTGTCCGCATGCGGATGTAATCAACGTCAATATCCCGTCAGAGGTGAAGGGAGGATATGAAGTCACCCGTCTTGCAAGAAAACTTTTCAGCACGGGAGTCGAAAAACGATTTGACCCGCGGGGTCGCCCGTATTTCTGGATCAATGGCCCGCTCCTTTCGGATGCCGAAGAGGGGACTGATGTCCATGCAATCCGCAGGGGAAATATCTCTGTCACCCCCATCACGCTCGATTGCACTGCCTATGCAGCAGACGACGAAGCAAAAAAAATATTCCTGGAATAACCGGCTTTCCGACGTGCAGGAAATCGGTGATAAGGAAAACCTCCCCGTATGTTGCAGGGTTAGCTGACTGCGTACTGATGGAGATGGGTTGAAACAGGACCGGAAGATATTTTTTTCGTCCGGTAAACCTGAAATCATCAGTATTAATTATTGTCAACTGATATCTATCAGGTAGATGAACGATACAGCTCATGCTTTCACCGCGGCAAAGCGTGCGGCAGGTTATCAGGCAGCAGATATGGCAGAGGACGGGATGATCCTCGGGCTTGGCACCGGCTCCACCGTCCTGTACGCACTTGAACGTTTATCCTGCCGGGTTCGCGAAGGCTTACAGGTCCGGGGGATACCGACATCCTACCAGACTGCACGACGTGCCTATGAATACGGCATCCCCCTGACCACCCTTGATGAGGAGCCGGTGCCTGACCTTGTCATAGATGGTGCAGACCAGGTCGACATACGACTTCGTCTTATCAAAGGACGCGGGGCGGCACTGACAAAAGAGAAATGTGTTGCATCTGCCGGGCTCCGCCTGCTCATTGTGGTCGATGAACAGAAGATGGTTAAAACCCTTTCCGGACCTGTTCCTGTTGAAGTAATTCCTTTTGCGATCCGCCCGGTCCTGAGCCACCTGGAAGGCCTGGGAAGCGTACCTGTCCTGAGGGAAGGCATTAAAAAGGACGGCCCGGTCATAACAGACAACGGGAATTTCATTGTTGACTGCAGATTTGACGGGATTGACAATCCGGAAGAACTGGAAACCGCACTTGCGGGAATTACCGGTGTTGTCGAAAGCGGACTATTCTGTAATTTTACCGGGAAGACAACGGTTATTGTCGGTAACCAAAAAAGATGTAAAATTATTACTTCAGCGGATATAGTCCCGTAATTTCTGTACAAGGGCGAGCTGATTTGTCGCCTCTTTCTTCTTCTCTTTTTCAATGTTGTCCATTATGTCATGGATTGGCCGTGACAGTTCATATATCTTGACCGGGCGCCCTTTGCTTTCCGCTTTGCTTTCCCGGCTTGTTATCCAGTTCTGTTCGATAAGATACCGCATGGCAATGCTGACCTCAGGCTGGCGCAGATCCGTGCCCCGCTCTATTGCCCTTGAGGTGGCTTCCGGAGTATTTGCCAGGAATACCAGCACTTTTGCGACATTTCTCTTGGTTCCAATCTCAATGAGGAGGTTTGCGAATTCCTCCTCTTTTTCAGTGAAATACATCACATTCTCTGTTCTCATGCATCACATCCGGAATATTTACGAGAAATTATAGTCTGGAATATCTTATTCTTCTTATATAGGCTCTCTTATTGTTGTGCAATAAGCAAAGTATATTTATATTATTAGTATTTAGTAACGCCTTATAATAATAAAATACTATTATATAAATCAGCAGATGTTACAACAATGTATAAAAAAAGTCGGGAAAATAAAAAGTCAGATCAAGCCAAGGCTGCGGAGGTCAGAAAGAATTTTTACAACAGCTTTCTTTGCGTCATCAGGTTCCTTGCCACCCGTAATGATCAGTTTGCCGGATCCGAAGAGAAGCACCACCACTTTTGGATTATCAAGGCGGTAGACAAGTCCCGGGAATTGTTCTGGTTCATATTCGATCTTATCAAGGTTGAACCCGACAGCAATCTTATTCAGGTTGATAGGAGTGGCCAGATCGGCAGATGTAACGATATTCTGGATCTTGTACTCGAGTTTCTTGGGGATATCGATACCGAGCTCCCGCAGCTTGTCGCCAAGAATGTTAAGTCCCTTGCTTAAACTGTCAATACTCTTGGCACCGGTGAGCACTACTTTTCCTGAACCGAAAACGAGCGCGGCAATCTTGGGATCCTGCATACGGAGCACGACACCGGGGAATCTCTTTTTATTATATTCGGCACCCGTGATCTTCGTTGCGATCTCGGGTAAGTCCAGATAATCAGTCACTTTTGCGGAGGCCACAATGTTTTCGATCTTGAGGGAATCCTCTGGTCTGACCTTCATATTTATAAATGCCACAAAACAGTATTTAAAAAGTTGGGTAAAATCCGGGAAGTCCGGTTCATTCTTCCAGGGTCGATATGTCTCCCGGGTCCATTCCCAGCTCTTTTGCCTTGAGAACCCGTCGCATGATTTTTCCGCTCCTGGTCTTGGGCAGAGACTGGACGAATTCGATCTCAGACGGCATAGCGATAGGACCAAGGGTAATTCTCACATGATACAGAAGTTCCTTTTTAAGCCGATCACTTGGTGAATGCGTGAGACGGAGGATCACAAATGCTTTTATGATATTGCCTTTCATTGCATCCGGTTTCCCGATCACTGCTGCTTCGGCAACTGCCTGGTGGGAAACCAGCGCGCTCTCGACTTCGGCAGTCCCGATGTTATGTCCTGCAACGACAATCAGATCATCAGCGCGCCCGAGCACCATGATGTATCCGGCAGCATTCTTTACTGCCAGATCTCCTACCGTATAGCAACCGGGGATAGTGTTCCAGTATTTCCGGTAGCGCTCATCATCCTTATACACAGTCCGCAGCATCGATGGCCAGGGCTCCCTGATGACTAAGAACCCTCCGGTACCCGGCGGGACGGGTTTCCCTTCCTTATTTACTACATCAGCGATTACGCCGGGAATTCCTTTTCCCGCAAAACCCGGTAACATTGGTTCACCCACCATGGTCGTGACCATCTGCATACCTGTCTCTGTCTGCCACCAGGTATCAACGATCGGACAGGACTTCTTCCCGATTACGCGATAATACCACTCAAAGGCTTCAGGGTTGAGCGGTTCGCCGACCGATCCAAGGATGCGGAGTGTACTCAGGTTGCACTTATCCGGCCATTCTTCACCAAGTTTCATGAACATCCGGATAGCAGTCGGTGCAGTGTACAGAATCGTAACCCCGAATTCCTCCACCATCCGCCACCATACGGAGGGATCCGGGAAATCCGGAGTACCTTCTGTCATGACGATAGTTGCACCCATTGCCAGCGGACCGTAGACAACATAGGAATGCCCGGTGATCCACCCGGGATCCGCAGTGCACCAGTAGACATCATTTTCCTTGATATCAAAAACATGTTTGGTCGTGTAATAGGTACCTACCATGTAACCGCCGCAGGTGTGAACAATGCCTTTGGGGGCGCCGGTCGAACCGCTGGTATAGAGGATGAAGAGCGGGTCTTCAGCATCCATCACCGCAGGCTCGCATTCCTGGCTGACATCCTTGATCAGGTCATAAAAATCAACCTCCATCTCGCTGTGGATTTCTACAGGCTGGTCGAGCTCCCGCCTCAGGACAACCACATTCTCAACACTGGGCGCATTGATGATAGCTTCTTCGATAACATGCTTGTACGGGATGGACTTTCCGCGGCGGTAGGTAACATCAGCCGTGATCACCACCTTTGCTTCAGCTCCATTGATCCTGCTGTTCAGTGCAGCAGCACCAAATCCCCCGAAGACGACGCTGTGAACCGCACCAATACGTGCGCAGGCAAGCATCGATATGATCTGTTCGGGGACCATGGGCATATAGATGCAAACACGATCGCCCCGGGTAACCCCGAGTTTCTTGAGCCCGTTCGCCACCTTCTGGACTTCGCGGTAGAGCTGGCGGTAGGTGTAGATACGCTCGGTGCCATCCTCACCCCTCCAGATAAGCGCAACCTTGTTCCGCCGCCCATTTATGACATTACGGTCGAGACAGTTGTAGGTGATGTTCATCTTTCCGCCGGTAAACCAGCGGGCGTACGGATAGTCCCACTCCTTCACTTTGGTATAAGGGGAGAACCAGTGGAGTTCCTGAGCTGCATGGTCCCAGAACCCTTCAGGATCTTTTAAGAAGTCGTCGTACGCCTTCTGATAATCTCCCAGCCAGCTGTTCTGTTTATAGGAGGGATCCGGCGTGTAATATTTTTCGGAGAGTTTTACGTCAAAATTTTCTGCCATGAAAAACCCCAGTTCACTTTATTAATACCGATTAACGCAATGAAGTAACAACCAGGTATGTAAATTTTGATACATTTTCCCTGTATTCATATCGCATTACGATGAAAATTTGCAGAATAGTATAGGAAATTATCATTATTAATTATGTTGATTTTTTGCTTTTTCTGCAGTGATGAATGCAAAACACAAAAGCCCCCGAGATCGGTTAGCAAAAACAATCATGAAGTCCGGTCTCTGTCGCCATTTAACATGAAGAGTTGGAACGGAAGATCCTTCGCAAAGGTGGTACTGGCTGTCAGGATCTTCCTTGATCGATTACCTGTCTCATGAAATAATAAAGTCTGGCAATGCACTGGTGCCTTGCCTCCCTTTATCGTTAAGAAAATGCAGTCAATGACGCAGGTGAACCGGTTTCAGGAGATACATGAAAAGTGCATGTAAATCTTTAAAGATGGGGCAAAGGGAGCCGGTCAGCCCGGTCCTTGCAAGATACAGAATATCTTGCCGGGAAAAGGATTTTTGAGTATTTCATGATCAGTAAAAAGAGTGAGTCCTTTACAGATATCCGATGACTAAAAAAATGTTGCGGTACCTAATCGTATTGCCGCCAGGTGTGATCACACTTGGTGCAGCGGAAAAACCTGACCTCGCTTTCATCTGCCGCCCGGAGCTGGCGAAGCCACCAGATTGCAAGGTTATTCTCGCACTTGGGGCATTTGATCTGGATGGTGGGCATGGTCTTTGCCTGGCCTTCCTCCTCAACGATCACGATCTCATTTTCACTGCGCTCGACCCTGCGCTTCATCTGATCGGCGTCCTGAATCTTCCGGATATAACCACATTTCCGGCATTTCAACTGGCCCCCCGACGAAATAAGCATACTCTTGCATTCAGGACAGAACATTCGGTAAACTATGCGCGAGCATAGGAGATTAACCCTTTTATCGTGAGAAATGAAGGATTGCCTGAAATTCCGCGTTTTTTATGAAAATACAGCCGGTTTTTCCTGCCACAAATGCTGATACCTGCTGCTCCTTCAGAATCCTTTTTTTGGTATCGGGTGAATAATTCTATAATGATCGAGGATCTGGTGCTGATCAAGTATTATTTTGTACTGATCTCCTGCATCGGATTTCTTGCGTCTCTCGTACCTGGTCGTCACCGGAAATATGCTGCAATCACCGGGTGGACATTTATCGTCCTGTTCCTCTTTGCTGAACTTCCTTACTACTTCTCGCTCAACAATTTCCTGTATCCTGTCATGGCAGCGCTGTCGGTACCATTCCTGATCATCACATCACGGTATCTCATGGCCGAAGACGATCGGGTTATGCATCTTTCACGTGCGGCCGCTGTAGCATTCCTGATCTATGCACCTTTTGAATATATCCCGGCGCTGGGCAACTGGCTCATAGGCATAGTCGTCGGGCAGGTAACCGGAATCCTCGATGCTCTCCAGTTCCCTGTCACTCTTGCCGATTGGAATATCATCTTAAGAAATACATTCCGCGTGGAAATTATCCTTGCATGCACCGGTATCCAGAGCATCGCAATCATGCTGGGCGTTGCAGCAGCCGTATCAACAAGTTTCCGTCAGAAAATTCTTGCCTTCCTCCTGATCACCCCGACCATTTATATCCTGAACCTGCTGCGCAATGTCTTTGTCATCATTGCCTACACAGAACAGTGGTTCCCGTACTACCCGTCAATTGCCAGCAATGGCGAGTTCGGCTACGAGAGTTTCTTCTGGGCACACAATGTAATTGCCGAGCTGCTTGCGCTCGTCTGTCTGGTGTTTATCGCCTATGGTCTTTTCACCATTATACCAAAACTGGGATCGTTTGCCGATGATATTTACCAGATCTATTCGGGGGAGATCAGGAGAGCGTTCGGTAGAGGTAAATAATTCTCTGGATTGCGGAAAGGTTCGTGCATACTGCAATAATAATCACGGAAATCCAGATAAACCCGGTTATACCGCCAAGGATCAGGATAAGGAAGGTTTCGGGCCGCCCAAAAAATCCAATACCTTCAAGCGGGTCATCGATCTTTCCTTCTACTTTTTCACGATATCCAATCTCCGCGTAGACGACCGGCTTTATGAAGGTGTTCATCAGGGAACCGATAATGGCAAAAGCCACGCATGCAAAGTCAGTAAAAGGCGGCACTGCAAGATACCTGCTGATAATTGCTATGCCGGACAAACCTACGCCAAGCAGCACCAGTGCATCTACATATTTATCGACGATCCAGTCAAAAACAGCCCCGAAATTTGAATGTGCACTGGTCTTTCGTGCCACGCTCCCGTCAACAAGGTCAAAGGTCGCTGAGAGAACCAGTGCCAGGCTGCCATAAAGAAACTGGCGCTGGAAAAAAAGATACGCACAGGCAATACCGGCAATGAGGGCAAACATCGAGATCTGGTTGGGAGTGATGCCGAGCCTGATGAAAACATCTGCGACCGGTTCAAGGTACCTGATGAACCTTGGGCGGAGTGCAGTAATATTCATAACTTAATTCATGCGTACGCGAGCCATTAATAGTTGTTGTTTTACGTCGGTATTCCCGGAACCGGGATCTTCCCTGCGCCGGGGGATTTTCAGGCAGTCCTGATCACGCCATCGTCAACTTCTTTATATTCCCCACCAAAATGTAACCGGAGACAGGAAAGGCGATGGCTGATACAAAAAACCGTCCGCACGTGCTTATGATGTCGGAGATCACTGCTGACGGGAAACTCACCCTGAAGAAAGGAGCATCTTCTAAAATTCTGATGAAATATATGGCGCCCGAGACCGAGATCCTGCTTCATACCACACGAGCCGAGTATGATGCAATTATGGTCGGCGCTAACACCATCCGGATTGATAATTCATTTCTCACGGTGCGGCTGGTACCGGGTAAAAGCCCGTTGCGGGTGATACCCAGCAGCATGGCAGATATCCCGCTTGATGCGAATGTCCTGGGTCCGGATGCCCCGACAGCAATCGCTGTCTGCGAAGCGGCACCCGGAGATCGAATTGAGGCAATCAGGAAGAAAGGTGCCCATATCATCGTCGCCGGGAAAACACATGTTGAGCTTCCGCTTCTTTTAAAGATCCTCAAAGAGAAATTCGGTGTCCATAAACTGATGATCGAGGGAGGACCTACCCTGAACTGGCACATGCTCCACGATAAACTCGTCGACGAGATACGGCTCATTCACCTGCCGTTCATCGTAGGAGGTTCCGACACCCCGTCGCTTGTCGGCGGAATGCATATCAACACCGAAGATGAGATGATCCGCCTCACCCTGAAAAAATATTATATGTGCGGAAGCAATCTCGTATCAGAATTTGACATTCTTTACCGGGAGGTGTGAGTATGGACGGCGCCATGGTGCCACCTGGTACGGTTCACCCGAAGCCGAATCCGGCAAAGAAATGGTTTTTATTTATCCTGTTCGGGCTGATTTTGGTAACCGGCCTGATAATCGCAGCATATTATCTCTCCCACACGGACAGGATGGGAGTTTCCGTGATCCGGATGGAGGGAACCATGGTGACCGGCCAGGTATCAGATGCCGATACCATAGGCAGCGAAGTGGTGGGGAGCGAACTTCGTGATGCTGCAGATGATCCCATGGTGGAAGCAATCGTCCTGCGGGTAAACAGCCCGGGGGGAACACCGGCTGCAGCACAGGAAATTATCCGCGATCTCGATTATGCGAAGTCCAAAAAACCGGTTATTGTATCGATGGGGGATATAGCAACCTCAGCTGCGTATTATGTGAGCGCTCATGCAGACAAAATCTATGCCAATGCTGACACGTTTACTGCCGGGGTGGGTGTTATCTGGAAGTTCTCGGACATCAGCCGATACAATGCGAATGAAGGCTACAACTTCAGTACCATTAAATCCGGGAGCAAAAAAGACATGGGTTCGACCTCACGCCCGATTACTGAAGAAGAAGAGGCCTATGCCCAGAAAATCGTAAACGACAGTTTCGAGAATTTCATTGGTGATGTCATTACCCATCGGACAATCAATCGATCGGAAATTGACGACGGCAGGGTGATCCGGGGTGCCGATGCGATCAGATTGAATATCGTTGATGAAATCGGAAACCTGAATGACGCGATTGACGGAGCAAAAGCAATAGCCGGATCGCGGCATTAAACCATCCGGACCGGGTCTGCCTTCATAAACTCACGGCAGACCGTGGTCGCGTAATGCCCGGGTGGCAGCGAAAATTTCAGCCGCACATCATTTTGAGTGATAGAAGACCCGGTATCTGTTCTTAATGCAACCGCTCGCCAGGCTCCATCAAATTTTGTCCGGACGAACGCGGATGCACGTTCAAAGTCCCGTGGGGTGATCTCAAACTTTGCGAGAAGGGATTGGGTTGCAAGCTCTCCGTCACTCTTTGCTTCATAGGGTTCTTTGCCCGGCATGAAAAGTGCGATACTGCAGCGTCCGCGCCGGATATGGGTGGAAACTGCGTTGCTGTTGGTTCCGGTAACGGTATCCGTGCGCCCGTTGGCAAATATGAGCCGATCACCGGCACGTGGTTCGGTAAGAGAACCACTGTCGTCAAGCCGCTGGCTGAGGGCACAGTTGAAGATGTATGACTGGAATGCCGAAACAAACATTGACAGAAGTTTTGGCGGCAACTCATGGAGCGCTCCCTGATAATCGTCCGGGTGTGTGAAGAGGTAGTGGAGCATCGCCCGCTCATACGACATCTGGGGCGGGAGATCAAATAACGCTGCCTGGATATCACGGGTCTCAGAGAATGCAGTCCGGACAGATCTGACATGTTCCGGTTCTCCTGGAAATGCCAGACCTACGTACGTAATTACCGCTTTCTCATATTCGCCCCGCAGGATCCATTCTCCGACAAGATGGGTTACCGGACGCGTCGCACCGAAACGCTGGAGGCCGAAATAGTTGGGTACAGCATGGCAGACGGTCTCACTGGTCGCACGCACCCGCGTTTCCAGATCTGCCGGCTGGCAATCCCTGATCATGATATCGAAGCGGTTGCCCAGCAGATCTCCCAGCGAGAGCCCTTCGTTTGACTGGCCGACAGGTTCCAGGGTTATATCTTTCAGCCGGACTTCAGAGACCTGATCAGCAGTAATATTATAAAGAGAGATCAACTGCCGGGTGATAGCGTTGCGGTCCTTGGTACCTGCCCATCCGATACGACGGTGACTGATGCCGAGCCGTTTTGCGATCTCTTTTATGGCATGCTGGAGTTCCCAGTTTGTTTTCGTAAGTCTGCAGATGAGGTAAGGACCACTGGAGCCGCCTTTTTTTATAAGAGGGATCTCTTCGACGATAAAATCCGCCGGGTCCACGCGGAGTTTTCCTCCGATCCCTTCAGCATCGCTCGCGTAATACTTCATGCCGAGCAGGAGTTCAAGGGGATACGTGCTCTGTTTCATAGAAGAGAGAGTGTGCCGGTGATTTTATCCAGATCCTCGCTTTTTGCCGGCCCGAGACCAAGTGCGGTGATGGTACCGGGTGGGATCTCGGTCATGCCGGCATCCTGGATCAGTGATGAGGAGATCCCCACCCGTTCAGCAATCACCTTGAGCTCATAGAGCGTCCTTTCGTCATTGGCTTTGAGTACAACTTTCTTCTGCCCTTCAGAAAGCCAGGCTTTCTGGAGGGATTTGTCCGCATTATTGTATGCACCGAT
>JBGOZZ010000021.1:0-10362 GCA_041480465.1 Methanoregula sp.
CACGGGGGCTGATCCTTGAACCTGAAAGGTCACAGGATACCGCTGTGTTCCCGGTGCACGGAGCCTGCAGTCGTATACCAGCGGAACATTAATCGTCACCTCTGCGGTGTTCATTTTGCCGCTGATATTGAACGTCGTGTTGTGGATACGATAAAAAGCCGCCGGATGATCGCCAGCGGGGATCGCGTGGCAGTCGCTCTTAGCGGGGGCAAGGACAGCACAGCCCTGCTCCTCCTCCTCTCCCGGCTCTTTCCGGCAGGGCAGGATGTACATCTTGTCGCCATAACGATAGATGAAGGGATAGCCGGTTACCGTGAAGTAACAGTCCAGGCGGCAGAACACCTTGCCCGTCGTCTCGGGATCGAACACCACTGCATTTCGTTTCCTGACCTGTTCGGAGAGCCGCTTGACGTATTCCTCAAAGGCAGGGAAACCCAGGCCTGCAGTATCTGCGGCATCCTCCGCAGAAAGGCGTTGGTAGTAGCAGCACAGAGGGCAGGCGCAACAAAGCTTGCCACAGGTCATAACCTTGACGATGAGGCACAATCAGTGTTAATGAACGTGTTCAGGGGCGATCTACCCCGTCTTATTCGTAATTCCGGCGTTGATTCATCCGGGAAGTTTATCCCGCGGATCAAACCGCTTTCCCTGATCTCAGAAAAAGAGATCGCCACGTACCTTATCCTGAAGAATGCATGGAACGAACTCCCGGAGTGCCCATACACGCGTTATGCATTACGACGGGAGGTCAGGTCGATACTCTCGGATTTTGAATATAAGCATCCCGATACAATGCTTCACCTTATGGAGAGTAAAGAGAAGATAGAACATTCCTGCGCAGGCTCTATGATCTCTGCCCCCCTTCGGAGCTGCCGGACCTGTGGCGATCCCTCCAGCGGGGACCTCTGCCAGGTATGCCTTCTTTTGCAGTCACTGGGAAGATGAAAGACTGGCACTAATCCGTCCCGGAAATTCTCTGCGGGTGCGAATAAATATTCATCTTCCCTGCACGGACAAAACCGACGATCGTGAGCCCGGTCTTTTCTGCGATTTCGACCGAAAGGGTTGTTGTGGCGCTGCGGGAGATGATCATCGGAATATTTGCAATAAGGCACTTGCGCACCATCTCTGAAGAGATCCTTCCCGATGAGACGATAAACGTGCGGGAAAAATCAATACCAGCCCGAAGCCCGTATCCGATTACCCGATCAACCGCATTATGCCTGCCGATATCTTCAGATACCGACAGGAGGTTATCATTGGTAAGCAAGGCAACGACATGGATCCCCCCCGTGGTCCGGTGGAGATCCGACGCAAGGGCATTTTTTACCGATTCCCCGATTTTTTCTGTTGTGGTCGTAAAATCAGATGTTATCTTTGGGAGTTTTTCTGCATCAATGAACGAGACGCTCCCGCCGCAGCCGGACAGTATCGTCTTTTTTGGCCCGAGCACTTTGAACAGGTTCTTGGTGATGACACTGATCCGGTTCTTCTCAATCCTTATGGATTCAATCTCGTCTACTCGCCTGATGATCTGTTCAGTGTAGAGATAGCCGGTAACAAATTCCTCAAGCTGTACCGGGCTCATCATTGCTGTCATCGCATGCCTGCCGTTGACAAAAAGGGCAACAGGTACTTCTTCGACGACTTCGTGAAGAACTTTTTCGAACTTGTTGCCGTCAGCCTTTATACAGGGCATCATCCGGTACATTTTTTCACGTGTATTCATGAATAAGGTCCTCACAGGGAGTTACCTGGTAGAAATATATCATAGGTCATACCACCTCGTCCATACTCCCGCTCCGGTAACCTTCAAGGTCAAGGGTAATATAGGTAATTCCGATCGATTTGAATTTCTGCACCAGTACGGGCTGAATATCGAGTATTTTTCCCATATCCTCTTTATGTACTTCTATCCGGGCAATATCGCCATGCAACCGCACCCTGAGTTGCCCGAATCCCAGATGGGTGAGGAACTCTTCTGCATCCTCTATTTTGCGGAGTTTTTCTTCGGTAATTTCTTCCCCGTAAGGTATCCGGGATGAAAGGCAGGCTGCTGACGGTTTCTGCCATACTGTTATCCCGGAATCCCGTGCGATGTTCCGTATATCCTGTTTGGTGATCCCGGATTCAATAAACGGATGGATAATCCCCTCTTCAGTGGAAGCAGCGAGTCCCGGGCGGTGTTCCCCCATGTCCGAGACATGCATCCCGTCAGCGACGCAGGCAAGACCCAGTCCCGCTGCCCGCTGTTTCAGATATGCTGCCGAGATCCTTTTGCAAAAATAGCAGCGGTTCGCCGGATTTTTTCGGAACTCTTCATGGTTCATCAGAGAGACAGGTATAACCTCCAGGGCGAACCCGAGTTCGTCGGCAATCCGGCATGCCTGGTCCCGTGCAGCTCGCGGTACCACCGGGCTGTCAAGAAAGACGTAATGGCTCTTATCTCCCAGGATATCGCGGGAAATCGCCGCGAGAAGGCTGCTGTCAACCCCCCCGGAAAATGCTACCAGCATCGAGCCACGTTTTTTGATATTTTCTTCAAGGGTCCGGCGTTTATCTTTTAACGTCATGGAGGGACTCCATAGACAAACAAAAATGATCGTGTATGATTGTCTTTTTGGGGTTGTTATATTCAGGAGCCGCACTCTTCCGGCGATAAACCCGGGGAGCTTCTGCACTGGTTCTTATCTCCCTCGCGTAACTGGCGACATATGTCACAGATCCGCCCGATCAGGTTGATCTGCTTGCCCTCTTTCAGGTCCTGCGCAAGCAGTCCGATTGATCGTTTCACATCATGTTCAAACTCAATCCGGTAGCCGCGTTTTCCTGAAAGATACTGGGATACCGCAGATGGTGCAATCTCCAGCATTCGTGCTGCTTCAACCTGCGATACCCCGCACCTGACAAGCTCAACGGCAATTGCTGCACGGATCGCGGGAAGGACATCCCAGACAATGTTCTGGCAGGGGGATTTCATTCTTTCACACAACCTTTAAGTTATCACAATTGTGACATAATACATTGCATTCACAATTGTGATTAAGGGTATGGCAGCACGTATTCATTATTTCCCTGGAAGCCGATTATTTCCGGGAAAAAAAGTGGAGAAAACATCCCGTACAAATCCGCACAACACCAGCTGATCATCAGGAAATGAATTCTGAACAGGAAAGAATAATCCTCATATCAGCAAAACAGTCAGTACCTTGGTGAAATCATGGGCGAAAAACGTATCATCTATATGGATCATTCCGCCACCACCTGCACGAAAAAGGAGGTACTGGAAGCGATGATACCCTACTACAGCGAACACTTCGGGAATCCTTCATCGATATACAGCATTGCGGGAGATTCAAAAAAAGCCATTGATGCTGCCCGTGAACAGGTCGCAAAGGCGGTGGGCGCGGACCCGTCTGAGATATTTTTCACTTCAGGCGGCAGCGAATCCGACAACTGGGCAATCAAGGGCGTGGCATTTGCCAACCGGAAAAAGGGCAACCACATCATCACTTCCGCAATCGAACACCATGCCGTTCTTCATACCTGCCAGTACCTTGAAAAAGAAGGATTTACAGTCACCTACCTCCCGGTGGACAAGTACGGGATGATTGATCCCGCGGATCTGAAAAAGGCGATCACGGAAAAGACAATTCTCATCTCTGTCATGTTTGCCAATAACGAGATCGGGACTATTGAACCCGTAGCTGAACTGGGGACCATTGCACACGATCATAAGGTGTATTTCCACACCGATGCTGTGCAGGTTATCGGCAACATGCGGGTTGATGTGAAGGCACAGAACATCGATCTGCTCTCCCTCTCCGCCCATAAATTCTACGGGCCGAAAGGGATCGGTGCCCTGTATATCAAAAAAGGCGTGAAGATTGATAACCTGATACACGGCGGAGGCCAGGAACGGAAACGGCGCGCCGGGACAGAAAACATTGCCGGTATTGTCGGTCTTGGAAAAGCCATTGAGCTTGCAACCGCAGATATTGATGGGCACAACAGGCGTATAGGGGGGATGAGGGATCGGCTTTTAAAGGGCATTCTTGCAAAGATCCCTGCTGCCCGTCTCAACGGTCATCCTGAGAAACGATTACCGGGGAACATCAACATCAGTTTTGAGTTCATTGAAGGGGAATCCATGCTCCTGTGGCTTGATGATGAAGGTATCTGCGCATCAACAGGCAGTGCATGCACATCCGGATCGCTGGAACCTTCCCATGTTCTGCTCGCGACGGGTCTTCCTGTGGAAATATCGCATGGTTCGCTGAGGCTTACTCTCGGGGACATGAACACCGAACAGGATGTTGATTTCGTGCTCGAAATATTGCCGAAGATTGTATCCCGCCTGAGGGATATGTCCCCGTTGTACCAGAAGAGCGGAAGGGAAGGTGGCTGCGATGTACAGTGAGAAGGTCATGGACCATTTCAAGAACCCGCGCAATGTTGGCGAAATTGAAAATCCCGATGGGGTTGGGGAAGTCGGGAACCCGGTCTGCGGGGATATCATGAAAATTTTCCTGAAAATCGAGAACAATATCATCACCGATGCCAAATTCAAAACCTTCGGCTGCGGGGCGGCGATCGCCTCCAGCAGCATGGCAACAGAACTTGTCAGGGGAAAAAGCCTCGAAGAGGCCTGGGATGTATCCAACAAGGCAGTTGCCGAAGCACTCGAAGGTCTGCCTCCGATAAAGATGCACTGTTCCGTGCTTGCAGAGGAAGGAATTCACAACGCGATCAATGATTACCGGAAGAAACACGGTCTTGAGCCATGGGTCGAGAAAAATCCCCATGCACATGATCACGGCGAAGATCTTACCTGTGACCATTAGCCGGGTCAAGAAAATTTTTGGTGGACAATGTTATCAGAACGCGAACGGGAACGATACAAAAGGCAGATGATGCTTTTTGGAGACGAAGGGCAGGAGCTCTTGAAAAAAGCACATATTTTTATTGCCGGGGCAGGTGGGCTTGGGTCAGCGGTTTCAGTCTATCTTGCAGTTGCAGGTATTGGTACTCTGACGGTTGTTGACAGGGATGTGGTTGACCAGTCCAACCTGAACCGCCAGATCCTCCACTATGACTGTGATATCGGGCGGAAAAAAACCGAGTCCGCGGAGGAAAAACTCAGGGCTATCAACCCTGATATAACAGTCAGGGTGATTGATACGACCATTGAAGAAAAAAATGCGGGCGGTCTCGTGGGTAAAGCAGATGGGATCGTTGATGCGATGGATAATTACCCTGCCAGGTACCTTCTTAACAATGTCGCTATCAGGAAAATGATTCCCCTTTTTCACGGGGCTATTTGCGGTTTTTACGGCCAGGCAACCACAATTATACCCGGACAAACCGCATGTCTTTCGTGTATTTTCCCAAAAGCCCCCCCAAAGGAAGTGTTCCCCGTGGTAGGTGTGACCCCGGGCTTAATCGGTATGGTCCAGGCGACCGAAGTATTGAAATATCTTTTAAAAAACGGAGATCTTCTGACAAACAGGCTTTTCATCTGGGACGGGATGCAGGCACATGCAGAAGAGATCTGCATGGAGAGAGACCCGCACTGCACTGCGTGCGGTTCCTTGTATGAAACAACGGGGAATAAACAATGAAAGTCAAGGTACGTTTTTTTGCCAGGTTCAGGGAACTCCTCGGCACCGACATTATTGCTGAAGTTGCAGAGCAGACGACCCTTAACGACCTGATAAAACAGGTCGCACAAAAGAATATTGAAGGGCACAATGCCATCTTCGATGAACACGGACAGTTCCGCGAGTACGTAATCCTGATGCGGAACTCCAGACGGATCGACACCGCGGATGCTGCAAAAAATATTGTTGCTGACGGTGATGACATTGCAGTCTTCCCGCCAGTTGCAGGTGGCTGAAACCGAGGCAGGTGGAGAATGATCGCTATCCAGAAAGATGACGTCGATATCGGTAAGCTGATCGACGGTGCAAAACAACGGGGTACAGGTGCCATCGTAGTCTTTGACGGGATTGTTCGCGATGATGATATCTGCGAGGTGGAGCTCGAAGCTTATGAGGACGTCGCACTACAGGAACTCGAAAAGATTGCCAGAGACGCGACAGAGCAGTTCAATCTCCTGCACGTCGACATCATCCACCGGATAGGGCGCCTTGCTGTCGGTGAGAATATCCTGATTATTGTTGTCGGAGCAGGGCACCGGGAAGAAGCATACAGGGGGTCCCGGTTTATTATTGAGGAGATCAAGGCTGGTGTCCCGATCTGGAAGAAAGAGCTGACGAAGGAAGGGGGGCGGTGGGTGCCTGGCGAGCACGGGCATGGTTCGGGTGTATCGCGGTAATCACACCCCGAAATGAAAAAGGGGTGACGGCTACCGTACTACCGGAAAGTTCATTTTTCTGGTTTGGTACTTGTCTGAGACCGATTGAAAATCAGGGAGGAGATGACTGTCCCCTCACGTAATCCACCCGGCAGTGCTGGTTCGCTGTTGTACAAGGGAGATTTTTTGATTGAATTTTATCTGCAGTATACGGTGATCCCGTTGATGGAGACGCCCTTGTGGTGAGGGTATACGTATAAGATGATAAAAGCCCCCGGAAATATTTCCACCCATCGGTGTTTTCGTGTGGTGCTGCGGAACGCAGGTTAATGAACTCTATAATCAACAACTGACTGAGGATCTGTCTATGGATACCAATCCGATGGAACTGTTCCAGAAAGAAGCGCCGGAAGTCGCAGCGGCATTCAACGGGCTGATTATGTCGCTGGTTGCATCGAAAGGACTTGATGCGAAAACCAAACAGCTGATCTATATTGCCATGAAAGCTGCGATGGGAGACGACACGGCAGTCAGGGCTCACATCCCCATGGCTAGAGCAGCAGGTGCAACAAGGGAAGAAGTGATCGATGCCATTCTCATGACCCTGACGGTTTCCGGAATTCGCGGTGTTGTGCACTGCCTACCGGAAGCAGTGAAACAGTACGAGAAATAGAAAAAAGAGCTCTGGAGAAATCATCAGAAAATTTTTATAACGCGCCCTTGGGGGCCAGGCCTTTCAGCTCCGCCCCGCCGTTGCGGCAACCCCATAAAGCGACACATCGTGAAAGATAATACACCATCACTGCAAAGCCCAGGGGGGGATTTTGGGGCCAGGCACTGGCCACTCCGTTTACAATGAGCTTAAAATTTGTTGAAATCAGGGTTTTCTCCAGGGTCGAAAACAGGTCCTTTTTATTTCCCGTCGCGTGATTTCATGAAAGATTAAGATGCTCCAGGCGCCGGCACGCCTCATGCAGCGTCTCATCTTTCTTGGAAAACGTAAAGCGGAGTTTTGTCTGGCCACCGGCATGATAAAAAGAGCTGCCGGGAACAGCGGCAACACCATTCTTCTCTACGAGGAATCGTGCAAGCTCAGTATCCGTCATACCTGATCCCGAAATATCCGTAAATATATAGTAGGCACCTTCAGGCAACTGGCAGCTGAACCCGGCCTGCCGCAGCCCTTCAAAAAGTATCTTTCTTTTCCGGTTATATGCTTTGGCAAGGTTCCGGTAGTAAGTCTCCGGCAGCATAAGTGCGGTAATGCATGCCTGTTGCAGTGGTGCAGGAGCCCCGACTGTCAGGAAGTCGTGGATCTTCCGGATTCGTTCTGTTATCCCGGCATTCGCGAGGGCATACCCTACCCGCCACCCGGTAACACTGTAGGTCTTTGAAAAACTCCCGATAGTGATGGTCCGGTCCTGCATTCCGTCAAGGGATCCAAGGGAAACGTGTTTATTTCCGTCATAGAGGATGTGTTCGTAGATCTCATCAGTGATCGCGATCACGTTATGATCGGCACAAAGGTCAGCGATGAACCTGAGTTCTTTTTTCGAAAAAACCTTGCCTGTCGGGTTGTTAGGGGTGTTGAGTATGATTGCCCGGGTCTTCTTCGTGAACCCTGACTTCCATGCTTCTTCATCGATCGAGAAATCATCCAGAAGTGACACGAATCTTGGAACAGCACCTGAGATCTGTGAATCCGGACCGTAATTCTCGTAGAAGGGTTCAGGCACAACTACTTCATCACCGGGCTGGATAACGGCAAGCATGGATGCCATCATCGCTTCCGTTGAACCGCAGGTGATGGTGATTTCGGATTCCGGGTTAAAGATCATCCCGTTATACCTTTTCACTCTCTGTGCAAGTGCTTTACGGAGATCCCAGGCCCCCCAGGTGATGGCATACTGGTTGATGTCATTATGCACGGCCTCGCAGGCCGCGGTCTTGAGTTCAGCCGGACAGGGGAAATCTGGAAAACCCTGGGCAAGGTTGATCGCATTATATTGCAGGGACAGTCGGGTCATCTCCCGGATTACCGATTCGGTAAAATGATCCGCCCGGGATGAATGGGCAAAAAATAAATCTTCCCGGGCATATGCTGGTGACGAGGCGCTCATGACAGGCTTTGCTGGTGTCATCAGGTATACGGTTGGTGTAAAAAGAAATATAATGAGAGGATATTCTCTATCTCTTCAGGATCCAGTGCAATTCGTGCCCGCTCTTTTTCTGCAGAAAAAAAACAGCCCGGTATATGTTAATTTTGGGTAAACTACCAGTTTAGCACCTCATTTTTACGTTCCAGGGGCTTTGCCTTCGGCTTGCCCCCGCCGCTGTGGTGCCCCAAGTGCGATAACGCCAGAACAGGTAATACCACACTATCGCAAGGCGCAGAGGGTGGGTAAAGGAAGGGGATAGGCATTGCCTACTCCTTTATGGATTATGAAAAGTTCTCAGTATTGGTAAAAAAAATATTCTGAACTTACCACAATTCCATGGCTACATTACTTTTTTCAATTATAATTTCGACACAGAATTTTTGGCATTATTCACCTCGCAAATACGTCTTTAATTCTGGTGTTAAAATGGCATATTACCCTAATCTTCAACTAGGTGTATCAGGTTCTCCATCACCGCATCGACGGCCTTGCCTGTCGGGGAATCCTTGTGCTGCAGAATGAAGGGCTTTCCTTCATCCCCGGCTTTCACCATTTCGGGGTCAAGGGGAATGCCGCCGAGATACGGGACACCAAGATCCTCTGCAGCTTTCTTCCCGCCGCCCTTGCTGAACAGGTCGATCTCCTCGTGGCAATGGGGGCAGATCATCCCGCTCATGTTCTCGATTACCCCAAGCACCGGGATATCCAGTTGTTCGATAAACTTGGCCGCCTTGATTGCATCCATGACCGCGACATCCTGAGGTGTCGTAACGATAACGGCTCCCTTAACATTTGGTGCAATCTGGGCGATCGTGAGTGCCTCGTCTCCCGTGCCGGGCGGGAGATCGACCACGAGATAGTCGAGTAAACCCCAGTGGACGTCTGAAAGGAATTGCCGGATTGCCCCCATCTTCATCGGTCCCCTCCATACAACCGGGGTGCTCGTATCAGGGAGCAGGAATGCCATTGACATGACCGCAAGGTTTCCGGCGACATGGACCGGCTCTATGCCAACAGGAAGAAGAGCCGGGCGCTGTTTTTCGATTCCCAGCATCTTGGGGATAGTTGGTCCGTGAAAATCCAGGTCGAGCAAACCGACGTTCTTTCCATGGCTGGCAAGGGCAAATGCCAGGTTTACTGAAACGGTCGATTTGCCGACTCCGCCTTTTCCGCTCAGCATGAGAATGACATGCTTTACATCGATCTTTGCTTTCGGGGGCAGTCCTCTTGGGGCACTCTGCTGATGTGCGGATGGGCACGTGGCACAATTTTCGTTGCACGTTGTATCATCGCATGCCCTTTCCTTTGTCTGGTCTTTAACTGTCATAGTATTCTAACGTCTCCGTTAATGAGGGTATGAAAGTATTTCCCCTGCCAGAGCTTTTCGGATAAAGTCCTCATGTGCATGGAAATAGAGATCATCATGCCCGGTCCAGCGTCCGCATCCCTTCACCACAACAGCAGGAACCCCATTGTTGCTCTCACCCATGACAAAGTTCGCGATCCCGGCAATCTCGTCCACGACCGCCTCTTCGGTGATCTTCAGCACGTGCCCGAAAAGATCCTTATCGCCCCTGAAATCCCGTATGGCCGGCATCCCGCTCCACCCGATAGCGTTGCCGGTCTGGCCCCGCCTGAATGCTCTCCCACACGTGTCGGTGATGATGACGCCGATCTCTTTCCCGGTTATGTGCTTCAGCGCCTCCCGGACTTCACCGGCCGCCTTCATCGGATCGGGTGGCAGCAGGATCACCATGTCGTCTTCAATGTTGCTCTGGTCGACACCGGCCCGGACACCAATATGTCCACTGCCCACTTCAGACAGTATGAACGGATATTCAAGGATCACGTCCTTTGATGCATCCAGGATCGACTGGAGAAACCGGG
>JBGOZZ010000022.1:0-10201 GCA_041480465.1 Methanoregula sp.
AATCGCCTTGTAGCAGAATCCCCCGGCGGATGTTTCGTTCCGGAATCTGAGGATATGCAGAATATTTATCATATAGGAATGGAGAAGGATGGGTCATGAGGAACCTTTCTCATATCCTGATTCTTCTTGCCATTGTCGCTGTCGCAGCGACCATGGCAGGATGTGCGGGACCGCAGGGAACCGGACCAACACCTGCTCCAACGGCGACCCCGACCAGTAGTTCACTCACCGATCTTACCAACCAGAACTCTCCTGAAACAGCGACCTTCACCACGTATCCCTCCCTGACAAAATTACATACGCCGGATGCAGCGGTCGGCCTCAAATTCATTGCCGGCGGGTTTACCGCACCAATCACTATCGCGGACCCGCATGACGGAAGCGGCAGGCTTTTTCTCGTTGACCAGACCGGGTACGTGAAGATCTTCTTCATGAACGGCACGGTCCTTGACCAGCCGTTCCTTGATGTACGGGACCGGCTTGTAAAAATCGATCCAACCTATGACGAGCGGGGGCTGCTCTCCATTGCGTTCCACCCGCAGTTTGCATCAAACGGAAGGGTATTTGTCTACTACAGTGCACCGCTCAGGGCGGGCGTCGATCCGAACTGGAGCTGCACGAACCACCTCTCCGAGTTCAGGATCTCAGGTACCGACCCGAACCGGGTAAATATGTCGTCAGAGAAGATCCTCCTGCAGGTCGACAAACCCTACCAGAACCACAACGGCGGAACGCTCCTCTTCGGCCCCACTGACGGCTACCTTTACCTGCCCCTCGGGGACGGAGGGCGGGCGGACGATACCGGGATGGGACACACACCGGGTACAGGCAATGCCCAGGACCTCACGAAGATCCTCGGCAAGGTGATCCGGATCGACATAGACCACACGAGCCCCGGGAAACTCTATGCAATTCCTGCGGATAACCCGTTCCTGTCGAACCCCGGCGCGGTGCCCGAGATATACGCATACGGTTTCAGGAACCCTGCCTACGCCACCTTTGACTCCGCCGGGAGCCACAGGATGTTTATTGCCATGGCCGGCCAGCGGCTCTTTGAATCCGTGCTTATTGTCTACAAAGGCGGGGATTACCCATGGAACATCAGGGAAGGTACGCACTGCTTCAACCCGGCCAACGATTTCACGCCACCTGCCGCCACCTGCCCGGCAACCGGCTCCAGCGGGCAGCCCCTGATCGGGCCGGTGGTTGAGCTCGGCCACGATGTCGGCGATACCATAGTCGGCGGGGTTCTCTACCGGGGCACTGCAATGCCGTCCCTCCAGGGCGCTTACCTCTACGGGACATGGTCCGACGAAAGCAGGATTGCCGGAAACGGGACGCTCCTCGTCTCGATGCCGCCGTCAGGCCTCGACCTTTCAACACTCCCTGATGATGCTTCAAAGCTGACACCGGCCCAGAATGCGATGTGGACGACCCGGATGATGACCGTCGCGAACAACCCGAACGGGCGAATCAACGCCTTCATCCGTGGCCTCAACGAGGACAACAATCACGAGGTACTCGTCCTGATCAACCAGAATGGCGGTCCCGGACTCACACCCCAGGGCACGGGCGAGATCTGGCAGATGGTGCCGGCAACTACCCCCGGTCTTGTGAGCACGACCGCGAAACTCTCCCCGACTCCGACCATGTCGATGGGCGGCGGTCCCGCGATCTCCGTCCCGCTGACAATCAAAGGTGACAAGTTCAGCCCGGCGAGTCTCTCGGTTCCGGCAGGGTCCCAGGTCACTCTCACGTATGATGACCAGGATCTCGACCCCCACAATTTCGCAATCTATCCTTCCCAGACTAGCTCTGCTGCGATTTTCCGGAGCCCGGTCATTACCGGACCTGTCACGGCAACCTATACTTTCACCGCTCCTGCAACGCCCGGGACCTACTATTTCCGGAGCGATCCGAATACCGGACTGATAGGAACCTTCACCGTGACCTCCCCGACCGCAGCGACCACAACGAACGCACCACCCGCTGGCGGGACTACCATGCCGATAACGCTGACAGCTAAGAACTCCACATTTGATACGAGCATGATCAGCGTTCCGGCCGGTTCGACGGTCGTGATGACGTTTGTCAACAATGACGTAAACATTCCGCACAACTTTGCCCTGTATACTGACAATAAGGCGACTACTAAGATCTTCGCAGGCGACCTCATACCTGGTGTAAAGACCGTGACCTATACGTTCACTGCACCATCAACACGGGGAAATTACTTCTTCCGGTGCGATGTGCATCCGGAAACGATGACTGGCACATTCATGGTGACATGAGCCGGTAGTCATCTTTTTTTTATAAAAGATATACTAATCACAGTGTGTTTTTTGAAAGTTCACAAAACTGATTTAATCTGATCATTCGGATGTTTGGGGCTTTACAACAAAGAATGGAATGAAATGCCAAAAAAGGGATACAAACAATGTAAACTCCCACTCTGAGAACTGCCACAGGCTGCGAATATGAGATTAATCTATAGAAAATACGAGTATGTTATCATGATTAACCATTGGATATACTCTGTTTATCTTTCATTTATGGATAGATGCTCTAACAGAACAATCTTCCGCGTTCCTGGATCCGTCCGCTCGAACGAGAACTTCCATGGGATCTCTCGTAAAAATACCGGATTTTCAGTGATCCATATCGGCTTATCAAATAGATTTACCATGAACTGCCTCCGCTCTGGATCGAGCCGATATTGGGGAGCGGGAGACAGGAAAAAACCAATCCCACCATTTCGGGTGCGATCACCGCGTTAAAGGTGCCTGGATGGAGTGGCATCCCCTTATACGGCGATCACGCAACTTGCAGCGTTCTGTTCGCCAATACATCCGAATACGGTATCGATAAAATTGTATCCTTATGACGTCTGCAGCGGGCAGAGAAAATATCTGATAAACCCATTGATATCAGTTTCCAGAATGCCAATTAAACCGGGAGGGGTATCCCGGTTGCATCCAGTTTGCTTTCGATTTCCCGGATGGTATCGAGTTTTGCTTTCGTTGATGGTCCTTTCGGTACCGCTTTACACCCCGATGCATGCGATATCGATTGCTCAAAGGTCCCAATCTCGCGGGCGATACGGATCGCATCCTCCTTGTCAAATCCGATGAGAGGACGGTAGATCGGGATCTCAGCTGCATCGGTGAGCACAGCAAGGTTATCAAGTGTCTGGCTCGCCACCTGGCCGAGCGACTCACCGGTCACAATCCCTTTTGCCCCGATCTTGGTTGCATATGCGGTCGCAACCCGGTACATCCGGCGCTTGCAGAAGATGCAGGTGTACTTTTCAAGATACCTGCTGATCAGTTCCTCTTTTGCCGCAGCAAGATATGAGTCTGAAACCACGGTAAGTTCGATGCCCGGCTGGTACTTTGCAAGTTTATCTACGACACGCTTTGCCCGGGCAATCGTGGTCTCGTCAAGGAACGTATCAAGCGCAACAAAGAGAGGAATAATCCGGCAGCCCCGCTTCATCATCATCCACGCGGCAACCGGCGAGTCGATGCCCCCGGAGACAAGGGCAACAAGAGTGCCCTCGACCCCGAGCGGCAGTCCCCCGACCGCTTGTATCACCGTATCGTAGAGATACGCCTCATTCGCCCGGATCTCGATATGGATCTCCTTGTCCGGAGTAGCAAGGTTTACCTTAAGATGAGGGAATTCTTTCCTCAGCAGGTTACCGTATTCGATTGCCTTGTCGTTTGAAGAAAATGTGTGGGTGCCCACCCGCTTCATCTTTATGGCAAACGTCTTTGCCTTCTCAATCCCGTGGCGCCGGCAATAGTCCGGGAGGTGGGATTCGATCTCATCGAGCTGGATGTGCTCGACTTCAGAGAACGAGACGATCCCGAAGATGTTTTTCAGGAGATCCGGTTTTACGTCCCCGTTCAGCCAGATCCTTCCCCGTTCGTTCCGGACATGGGCCCCGGGCATCACCTCACGGATGTTTGCGATGAGGACGTTCTCCCACTGCCGTCGGACGGGATCGGATTTTAAGAAGATTTCAGAGTAGCGGACCAGCCATTGGTTCTTCATGAAGTCGTTTCAACCAGGATTATTTTTTCTTTCTCGCCGTCTTCCGTACTCGTTCTACCTCATCGGGGTCTTCAATACGGAGAAGGTAGGTTCCATGACAGGGTTTTGTATAGGGAAAGATGATCTTTTTACCATCTTCAATCCCGAGCGCAATCGGCGGTAACCCGATGATGTACTCGTCAAAGAGCTTGTAGCCGGGATCAACATACCAGACTTCTTTGAAATTCTTTTCTGCATATTCCCGGCACTCCTTGAACGATGCTCCGAGCGGGAGGATCATCTCGTATTTCAGGTTCTCGATACAGCCCATCCGAACACCTCGTTTATCTTTGCTTTCAACTGCATCGGGTTATGTACCGCTTTGTCGACAATCTTCTCGCAGGGGAAATTGATCTCGTCAGCAAGAGGCCCGGGATCTTTTCCAAAGACAATCACGACCAGCCTTCGTTCCTGCAACAGGTAGCGCATCGTTGCCGCATACGCAATCGCTGCATCATTGTGCGCGAAGACCACGCAAAGATCGCAGTCTCGTTTCTTCTCAACCACTTCAGCGATGCACTTTTCAAGGACCATTGTATCTTCAATGTAGTGCCTTTCAGGGTCCGACACCTTCAGAAGGTTGAGGACAGAGGGATTACCCGCGATAAGAACGCCGGTACCTCTCTTTTTCAGGTTGTGTGCTACATGGAACGCGAGCGCCTGTTGTGCCGGTGCCTCCGGGCACCCAAGTACAATGAGCGCTTTTTTTGGTGTTGCTGGTATATCGGTCATCTTTTCTCTCCGATTGTTGCCTGTTTGGCGGAACAGGTTCCCGTGCATTCAGCGGAAGGCAAGCAAACATGCACCGCATCCGCTTCCTTAAACGGGTGATGGCAATACGGGCAGGTAAAATCACATTCGGTCCCTTCGTACGGGCAGATGGTCATGGAGAGATCGGCAAGCGGGTGCCCCTTGCCATGGATCTCGAACTCCTTGTACCACCCGAATGGCGCCCGTTTCACGTCAATCTTATCAGAACGGAGCGCCTCTTCCAGCCCTTTGAGGATACAGAGAGCGCAGTCCGGGGAACCCAGCGTGCTGGTCAGGTGTGCGTACGGATAGATCATCACCTTGTTAACTTTTAGCTGGGAGAGCCGGGCGACAACATTTTTCTTCGCATTCTCAATGACCAATGGCGGATTCTTCTCATCCAGTTTCTCAACGCAGCAAAAGAGGACGACACAGTTGTCCATCTCGTCATCGCGTATGCCGTCCGGTTCTGCCAGTTTTGTCTTCTGCGTTGCATGATACCACATGCGGCTGGCATGGATGGAAAGGATCCTCATGAGCCCGTCCTCCCGATAAGCATGCTGATCGCATCACTAGTGATAAGACCAATCACGTGCTGCCTCTCATCAACGACCGGCAGGGCGGAGATAGAATGTTCCTCCATCTTCTTTGCAGCGGATTCGATCGGGTCATCAGGTGTTGTCGTGATCACATTCTTTGACATGATCTCATCGAGCCAGAGGTAATTTTTAGCCACTGCCTTTGCGATATCCCAGGAAGTTACGATTCCGACCAGCTGTCCGCTGGAGCTCAGGACCGGCAGGTGGTTTACCTCAAGGTTGATCAAGTGCCGTGCTGTCACGGCAGTTGTTGATCCTTCCTCAATAGTCGGGACATTGCGAATCATGACATCGCCGACTACGGTGTGGGAGAGGAACTTTCCCACCAGATAGTTCATCTGTCCCGATTCGAGGAGGAACGCGTCATGCCCGTAATTGGAACGGATCTCGCAGTAGTGGACATCTTGGTCGTTTGCGGTGAGTGCCGAGACGATCTCTTGTGACTGGTAGGGCGGGTACAGCCAGTCCGATGAGACCGAAATGACAAGGAACGCCGCTGTCGCCGGCTTCAGACCTTCCGTCAGCGAGCCGTCCTGGGTCAGGTCGAAATAATCGATCGCTTTTGTGATGTAGAGGTACGAGTTGGCATCGAACCGTTTCGTGAACGTGTCACCCTGGTGGTGGAGGTAACTCTCTACGGCAAAATCGGTTGAGAAGTCAAAGCTGATCCGCTCTTTTCCCTGCAATGCCCTGCCGAACTTTTCGTGCATCGATTCGTTGGAGAGATACGTGATGTGCCCGACCATCCGCGCGAGCGACAAACCCCTCACCGGGCCGTTGGAGTCGTGAGTCTTGCAATCATAGTAGTTGCCGCCGTTCCACTCGGGGTCCGATATGATTGCCTGGCGCCCGACCTCATTGAAGGCGATCTGCTGGGGTGTGGAATATCCCGATGATGCAATCACGACTGCCTTTTTCACGAGATCCGGGTAACTGACCGTCCACTGCAGCACCTGCATACCCCCCATTGAACCTCCGGCGACCGCATAAAGCCGGCTGATCCCGAGGTGATCGATTAAGAGTTTCTGGGCATTGACCATGTCCCTGATCGTAATGACGGGAAATGCGGTACCGTAGTGTTTCCCAGTGGCCGGGTTTTCGGACGAGGGGCCGGTTGAACCTTTGCATCCTCCGATGATATTTGAACAGATAACAAAATACCGGTCAGTGTCGAAAGCCTTGCCCGGACCGACAACTGCGTCCCACCAGCCCGCCCGCTTCTCTTCTTCATGGTGCCCTGCGACATGTGCATCCCCTGAGAGGGCATGGCAAATGAGGACAGCATTGCTGGCATCGCGGTTCAGGGAACCATACGTCTCATAAGCAATCGTTAAAGAAAAGAGTGTTTCCCCGCTCTCAAGTACGAGCGGGGCCTGATGTTGGTAATAATGCGTTGTGACCGTACCGACAGAACCTTTGATCATCGACAAGCACCTTCTTGTATCCTGCTGAGTTCAGCAATGATATCGTGGATATCCCTGCTTGTTCCCACATTTCCGAAAAGAAATGGCGACATTTCAGACCACAGCGAGTGCCTGCTCAAGGTCTGCAATGATGTCTTCAATGTCCTCTGTTCCCACGGAGAGCCGGATTGCATCGGGGGTAACACCGGTCTTTTTCTGTTCTTCGACAGTAAGCTGCTGGTGGGTAGTGGATGCTGGGTGGATGACAAGACTCTTTGAGTCCCCGATGTTTGCGAGGTTGGAGAAGAGTTTGAGGCTGTCAATGAACTTCAGGCTGGCCTTCTCACCACCTTTGACACCGAACCCGACAATCGGGCCAAATCCGCCGGTAAGATATTTTTGTGCCAGCGCATGACTCTGGTGTTCTGGAAGTCCCGTATAGTTCACCCATGCCACCTTCGGGTGTTTCCTTAAAAATTCCGCAACTGCTCTTGCATTCTGTGAATGCCGGGGTACCCGCAGATGCAGTGTCTCAAGGCCGATCAGGAAGAGCCACGCGTTGAACGGGCTAAGTACTGCCCCCGTGTCTCTCATGAGCGACAGCCGGATCTTGAAGACAAAGGCAACATTCCCGAGGCCGGGGAAGTTCCCGAAGGTCTCCCAGTACTTCAGGCCATGATAGCTCGGATCGGGCTCGGTGAACTCGGGAAACTTGCCGGTATTCCAGGCAAATTTTCCGGAGTCGACAATCACACCGCCAATCGAGTTCCCGTGCCCACCAATGTACTTGGTCGCTGAATGAACGACAATATCCGCACCGTACTGGATCGGGCGGACAAGTCCGACGCCTGTTGTATTATCCACAACTAGAGGTATCCCGGCATCGTGAGCAATCTTTGCGAGGGTCTCAAAGTCAGGGATGTCCAGTTTTGGGTTCCCGATCGATTCTGCGTACATTGCCCGCGTCTTTTCCGTGATAGCCTTCCTGAATGCTTCCGGTTTTGTCGAGTCAACGAAGACGACCTTGCGGCCAAACTTCGGCAACGTGTAGTTGAAGAACTCATATGTGCCGCCGTACAGGTTGTCGGCAGAGACGATCTCATCGCCGGGACGCGTGATGTTTAGGATCGCGTAGGTAATGGCGGCGGCCCCGGATGCGGTTGCGATGGCGCCCGTCCCCCCTTCAATAGCGGCGATCCGCTTCTCGAACACATCCGTCGTCGGGTTCATGAGCCGGGTGTAGATGTTTCCCAGCTCGCGAAGGCCGAAGAGGTTGGCCGCGTGCTCCGTGTTTTTAAACACGAACGAGGTTGTCTGGTAGATCGGTACTGCCCGGGACCCGGTAGTCGGGTCAGGCACCTGCCCTGCATGGAGGGCGGTGGTTCCTAAACGGAATTTCATGTCTGACATTGTCGGTTCCTCACTTTTGTATAGGTATTTCGTATTTTTCCGCGATCTCGGTAAACACATCAGCGAGGTAGCGGATCTGCTTGTCGTTGAGGCCGTAGGTGTTGAGTTTCCAGGTCCGTGTTGCACCTGCAAACTCCCCGACGATTCCACGGGACGAGAGCTCGTCGCTGAAGTAGAATCCTTTGCGCTTGTGAGTCTTTGCAACGGTATCGAAGCTGCCAGTGGTATCGATTTTGGTGAGCGTGTGCTTACGCGGATATTCCGAAAGCACCTTGCTGCCGGAGATTTTCAGGAGCCGGTCGATGAAGTAGTTGGACCGCTTCGCCTGTTCATCCCAGTGAAGCACCCGTTCCTTGACTGTCGGGAACGATGCCATCATAGATAGTAACGTCCCTCCCATCAGCGTGCAGCCGAGCATCTCCACTTCCTTAATACCGAATTTTCGTTTGGTCAGATCACCGACCATTGCAGTAGTGCGGAGTGCTTTTGGCGTCCATTCATCGGTCATCGCAAGTACCCCGGACGGCGCGACCGATGCCATACTCTTGTGTCCGGAGCCGACGACGAAGTCAGCCCCGATCTTCTTCCCGTCAACCGGCAAAACCCCGACCGTATACGCCCCGTTGTAGAGGAACGGGATGTCGTACTGGTGGGCAACTTTCCCAATAGCCTGTATCTCATGCTCGTTTGCAAACTGGTAATCAAAGTGGTCGATCATGACGAGCACCGGGAGTTTTCCGTTCTCTGCTTTGACCTCCTCGATCTTCTGTGCCGTTGCTTCACCGGTAACGATGTTCTTATCGTTCAGCGGCACTTCCTTGACAATCCCGCCGGCATTTTCCACGGCAAGGAACTCGGTGTAGTGGGCAAGTGCCGAGACAATCACACTGTCGCCTTTCCCAACCAACGTACCGGCAACAGCCTGGAACCCCCGCCGTGCTCCGGGCACGACCCGGGCCTGGTCCATATTAACGAACTTTGCTAGTTCCGCATGGAACTCCGCGATTCCCGGCTTGGAGATCTTATCGAGCCGGAACGGCTTTCGGCAGGCGTCACACGTTGAGTAGCCGTCACCATAGGAGATGATGGCTTTTCGCGCCTCGGTAGTCAGCCTCCCGGCAGCCTGGATGGGATGGATGTTGATGTACTGCTCCTCCCGTGACCTGATGTCGAGAGTCCCGGCTATCTTTGTCACTTGTGGTGTACCGGTTCCCGCTTCAAGATCAGCAATGATTGCCTTGAGATCGGCAATTCTTTTGCGGAAAGCAGCTTCTTCTACTGCATCAAATCCGGTCGGGAGAGACTCGCGGAAGAGTCCCCTGACTTCTTCGAGTGCGAAGAGCGCTTCGAATGTTTTCTGGATCCTGGTACTCATAATATCTCCAAGCCAAGGCCCGGAATCGAACCGGGTTGTAGTTGATCTGCAGTCAACCGCGTAGCCACTCCGCCACCTTGGCACATATGTTCACGATTGTGAACCTGATTATATTAGATAACAATTGTGAATATTTATAGGTTTTGCAATCGGCGGGTTTTTCCTGAAAAGGTTTTATCGCAAGAAAAAAACGGTATTCCAGCACATCCGGGATCGTCACCGGCGTTTTCGCACATTCGTGATTGGAAGACTTGAGCACAATAAATAACAATTGTGAATGAATATATCTTAAGATAGTAGCATAAGCTCATATTTGCGAGAGTATTTCAATGCGATATAAGACAAAAACAATCAACGGGGATACACATTGTGCAGGATAATGCATTACTCATAGAAAAGATTCGACGGATGCAAAAAGAAAAGAATGCAATTATCCTCGCACATAACTATCAGCCCGGTGAGGTGCAGGATATCGCAGACCTTGTCGGCGATTCCCTTGAGCTCTCCCGCGCTGCTGCGTCCATTGACTGTGATATTATCGTCTTCTGTGGCGTTGATTTCATGGCAGA
>JBGOZZ010000023.1:0-10197 GCA_041480465.1 Methanoregula sp.
CCGCCCATGCGCTTGCAGACCAGGGCGGGTATATCGCATCAGTGCTGGGAGGTGCCTGAAATGGATCTGATTGCACCGGTGCTGACCGGATATGGCATATGGGCTCCTGTTGCCTGGCTGGTTGCATTTGTGGCAGCTGTTATCATTGTGTACCTGCTCTGGAAAACGGGAGAATCTTCGTACAAGAAAGGAACTGAGCTGGAGCGCCCCTACCTCTCCGGCAACGTGGAGCCGGAGAAGGGAGCCGTCCATATCAGGGCCAGCAACCTCTACTGGGGATTTTTGCAGGCACTGAAAGGTTATTATGATGTTCTTGTTCCCGTACATACGGGTGTCCTGACAGATTATATGATCTGGTTTGTTGCAGTTACCGCGGCGGTTCTCGTAATCGTGGGAGTGCTATCATGAAACTGACAAAATCCTTCAACCGTTCGCTCTGGGTGTTCCACCTGAACACCGGCTCCTGCAACGGCTGCGAGATAGAGATCGTGGCGACAATAACCCCGCGTTACGACCCCGAGCGTTTTGGCATAAAGCTTGTGGGCTCGCCCAAACATGCAGATGTCCTTTTAGTGACCGGGCCAGTGACGAAAAAGATGGCGGCGAAAGTCCGGAGGGTCTACGAACAGGTTCCTGATCCCAAGCTTGTCATGTGCATCGGGACGTGTGGCCAGTCAGGTGGTGTCTTCTATGACTCGTATAACCTTGACGGGCCGATCGACCAGGTCCTCCCTGTGGACGTGTATGTGCCGGGGTGCCCCCCCCGTCCGGAGGCAATCGTCTACGGAGTGGTTAAAGCGCTGGAGAAACTGGAGCGCCTGGAGGCAGCGCAATGAACGAAACACCGCATCTCTCCCCCCAGGAGATTATCGATCTCTACAAATCTGAATTCGGAGAAGGTATTCACGATGCCAGGATCACCGAACGCGGTGAAGGTGTACTCAAGACAAAGAGCTATAATATCTGGATCAGGGTTGACCGGGCACTGCTCAGGCCCGCGATCAAAAAACTCATGGATATCAGGTTCCCGCACTTCGCGGTAATCGCAGGAAATGATCTCGGCGATGAGATTGAACTCCTCTATATCCTGTCCGTCTTCTATGGCACGAAATTCGGTGAGTACATGATAACCTTTGGGATCCGTCTCCCTAAAGCCGATCTGACTGTTCCCACCATTACCGATCTTATTCCGGGCGCCCTAATATCGGAACGCGAAAAACAGGAGTTTTTCGGCATCACGGTGACGGGTATCCCGGACGGGCGGAGGCTCTTCCTTCCCGATGATTTCCCGCAGGGTGTGTATCCCTGGAGAAAGGATGAAACCGGGATAAAACCCGAGATGGTCAGGGAACTCTGGGCGATCGACCGCCCAAAGGATCGCCCGGTACCCCCGGTTCAGGAAAAGAAACCTGTTCAGGATGAACCCGCGGCTGAAGGAATGAAGGAAAAAACGGGAGGTGCAACAAAATGAACGGCGATTCAACGAAAAAATCAATCCCCTATACAGTCCCGATCGGACCAGTACATCCAGCCTTAAAAGAGCCGGTCATGTTTACCTTCCAGATGGAAGGAGAAGTGGTCAGATCGGTAGACTTTGCTCCCGGAAATACCCACCGGGGCGTTGAATGGATGGGCATGAGGAGGAACCCGATCCAGATCGTCCACCTCACCGACCGGGTATGCGGCATCTGCGGGATTGTACACTCGATCTCGTTCGCACGGGCCGTGGAGCAGATAGCCGAAATCGAAGTCCCACCCCGGGCTGATTACATCAGGACAATCCTGCACGAGTTCGAGCGGATGCAGTCACATCTCCTGTGGGCTGGTGTAGCTGCCCACGAGCTTGGTTTTGATTCGCTCCTCTATCTTTCATGGCGTGTAAGGGAACAATCGATGGACCTTATCGAAAATCTTACCGGGAACCGGGTAAATTACGGGATTGTCCAGATCGGCGGCGTCCGCAGGGATATCAGTGACGACCAGCGCCCCGTCATTGAACAAGGCCTTGCCTACTACCGGGGACTGCTGGATCAGATGAAGACCGTCTTCTTAGATGACAGTACCATACGCATGCGGTGCAGAGGGCACGGTCTTTTGAGCTACCGGGATGCCCAGCTCCTGTGTGCTATCGGGCCGACAGCACGGGCATCAGGCGTTGCCATGGATGTCCGGCATGATTATCCCTACTGCGCCTATGGCGATCTCGATGTCCACCCGGTCCTCCCCCCGCAGGAATTCGGTGGACCTCATGGGGATGTATATGACCGGATCATCGTGAGGCTCCTTGAAATCGCCCAGTCTATCGATATTATCCAGCAATGCATAGATAATCTGCCTGCCGGAGAGATCCTCTGGGAGAAGAAGATACCCAAGCTGCTTTCCACACTGAAAAAAGCTCATGGCGAGGCAATTGGCAGGGTGGAGGCCCCGAGAGGCGAATGTATGCATTATGTCCGCATGGACGGAAATGATGCCCCGGCGACATGGAAGGTGAAGGCCTCCTCCTACAGCAACCTGATGTCATGGATCCCAATGCTCAAAGGTGAGCAACTTGCAGATGTCCCCATCATTGTCGCATCCATCGATCCCTGCATGTCCTGTACCGATCGGGTGACAATTATACGGAATGGTTCTGCAGCTGACCTGACCAAGGAAGAGCTGACGTGTCTTTCCCGTGACAAGACAAGGAGGCTTTCACAATGCTGATGGATATCCTCCTGACAGTGGCAGGAGCCGTTCTTGTAGGGATTTTTGGTATAATCGTTGCATTCTTCCTGCTGGGTGTTGACCGTATCATGACCGCACGGATGCAGGCACGCATAGGCCCCCCGCTCAGCCAGCCTCTTACGGATATGCGCAAGCTCTTCCTGAAGGAAAATGTGGTGCCCGCCAATGCCATACCCTGGCTTTTCAATCTGGCACCGGTCGTGGCACTGGCGTCGGCTATTACAATCCTGTTCTATATTCCTGTCGGAGGATTCCATCCTGTTCTTGCCGGTGGGGGAGACCTGATACTGGTCATGTATCTCCTGACCCTGCCAGCCCTGGCACTTGTTGCCGGAGGATTTTCTTCCGGCTCACCATATGCTACCGTGGGAGCACAGAGGGAGATGGTGACCATGATCGCATACGAGTTTCCGCTTGCCGTCGTGATCATTGCCATTGCATGGAAGCTTGCCGTTTCGGGGATCCCACTCCCCTTCACGCTGATGAGTATCCAGGCTAACCCTGTCTGGGGTCTTGTGGGTCCGCTTGGGATTATCGGAGTCCTTATCCTGTTCTTCGTACTTCTCATCGTCACCCCGGCAGAACTCTCCCGCATCCCATTCGATACACCGGAAGCCGAGACAGAACTTGCCGGCGGGGTGCTGGTGGAGTATTCAGGAAAGAACCTTGCCCTTTTCACGCTCACGCAGGGTGTGAAGACCGTAGTCATGGCCTCGCTTATAGTGGCACTATTTATCCCTTACCGGCTCTCCATATTACTCCCGGCACCGGTCATCCTGCAACCGGTTCTTGACCTGCTATTCTACATCATCCTGGTGGCGCTGGTGGCTTTTATTGCGGTAAGTCTGATCAGGGTTTCCATGGCCCGGTTCCGCATCAACCAGGTGGTATCTGTGTACTGGATGTACCTCAGCCTTATTGGTATCGCCGGGATGCTCCTGATTATGGCTGACCATATCCTGGGGGTGGTGTGATCATGGCCCGCCTTCCCATGATGCCGGAACTGCTCAGGCAGCTCTTCAAGAAACCGGCCACGAACGCTTTTCCGGCCCGTTACCTTCCGCCGTCGGTTACAAACTTCCTCTCCAGTGTCGCACAGGGTGAGGCGGCTATCAACCCGCCCGTGCCGGTGCCACCGAAATTCCGGGGAAAGATAGCATACGACCGTGAATCGTGCATCGGATGTTCGCTCTGCCTTCGGGTGTGCCCGGCGCATGCCATTGAATTTCTCCCGACAACAAAGCGTATCCGCATATATGTCACCCAGTGCATCTTCTGCTCCCAGTGCAATGATATCTGCCCGAAGGGTTCCCTGCACATGACCCCGGAGTTTCTGCTTGCCTGCGAGGACAGGTACGCGGATACCCAGATCGTTGAGTAGGCAAGAATGACTCTCTTTTTGATTTTTTTCCGCCTGACGGATCGTTCGCCGATAAATAATCCAAAAAAATAAGATCTCACCGGTAGCATCTGGCTTACGCGAATCCTGTCGTTGGTTATTCTCATTCAAGAACAGGGATCCGGTCAATTCTCCCAAACAAGAGCTCATGCACAAGCCGGTTCGCCCCCTCCCTGGTCTGTGGCGAGATCTCCTCACCGGTAGCGACTCGGCCTGGCTGAATGCCGATCAGGACGATCTGCCCGGCAGAATCCGAGAGGAAGTCAATGAGCATTGAGAGGGGAAGCTGGTGGGTCCCCATACTTACGTCTGCAATTCTATGTCGTGGAATGATCCGGTATTCCCCCGGGGAAATGCCCATTGCAGCAGCATCAATCAGGACAAGACAGGACGGCCGGGTTTTCCGAATTATCCCGGTGAAATTCTCTGGTGCGGTTCCGCAGGCGAGTGGGATCCAGTCATCTTTCCTGAACCGCTCTGCTACATAGATACCAACACCATCGTCCCCATTCAATGGATTGCCAATCCCAAGCAGGATGTTAGTTGTCATGGTCTGATAGTGATCCCTATTCTTATTATTTCAGAAATTTTGGGATTTATATAAACAATCGAATCTCCGGCTGCAGTGTCTGGAGATCCACCACCACCGCTTCAGCAGGGGTCGGATTAACGTTCATCTGCTTCTGAAATGCGGTCTGAGACTGCCATGTACCTGCATTTATCCCGAGCACGCCACGGTACTGGGTAATCCCCCGGATGTGGACATGACCGGTGTGCAGGATTTCAGGCAATGGATCGATGATCAACCTATCCGTCTTTCCTGCAGCGATGGGTGTCCTGCGCCCGTATACCGGAGCAAGATGACGGCGCTGGAGCATCTCCTCCATCATAAGCCCGCTCTGTTCGTAGGATGCACCTGGAATCAACCCTATCATGTCATCAATCGATCTTCCGTGATACATCAGTACGCGCACACCCTGAAGGTTAACAACGGCCGGATTCTCGACAAGAATACAATTTGATGGGAAGTTTTCCGTAAATTGTTGAGGGATCACCGGCTGCGGCTCTGCGCCACGGACGACGTCGTGGTTTCCCGGTGAGAGGATGATCTTCATCCGCGAGGGAAGATCCCGCATCATTGCACCGAAGGCATTATACTGTTCATAGATGTTCTTGATTACTAGTTCGCTTTCCTGACCGGGATAGATGCCGATGCCATCGACGAGGTCGCCTGCAATAAGGAGATACGAGAAATCAGAATCTGAGAGCCAGTCTGCAAACCGGCTCCAGCACTCTTCAAGAAATGTGTTGCTACCAACATGAGTATCGGAGATAAAGACCGCTTTTCCCGGAAATTCGCTTTTATATGGGGTATTGTCGATACGTATGTCCGGGCGGTAGAGCTGCTCGGCAAAAAAGAGCTTCCCGTCAGTCGAGAGTTTACCTTTGACCCCAATAACTTCGTCATGGATAATGCGTTCTGCATCGGAGAAAACCGGGCGATCTTTTCGGAAGAGCACAGAAATGCCTGCTGAAGAATCCTCTATCTCAGCAATCCTGTGACCGTTTGTCGTCGTCTTGACTTCGACAACCATGCCGATAACAGTACATTCTTCCTGACGATAACGGGTATTCTTGGTAAGCGCCTCGATCGGCATCCCTCCGCACCGGCTGCGTATCATATTTCCGAGACGATTATACCGATCGCGGAAATAGTGAAGATAATCACTGGTCCCGTTCACGCAGCCTGATGTTCCCGAGCTGCCGCTGATCACTTCAACTGAAGGGTCGGTCAGAAACCGGGTCCCATCCCTCGTGGCGTTCATACCGGGAATATGTTTTGACGAAACTACAATTGTGTCTCCAGGAACCTGCGCAATTATTCGCCCGATGAGATCCGGCTCGTTCTGTTCCTGAATGTAGCGCACGACATCCGGATGCACCTGCAGTTTTGTCTCGAGAAACTGGAGTGTTATCTGCTGTGCATCAAGCATGGATAGTATATTGATCGCCTAGAAAATATAGGGTTTTATCTTTACACGCAATGCGAAAAGGAATGTGGGATAGCTGATATGGATGATTGATATTCGCATCAGACATAGATATTAACACGATATTGCGGCGGACGCCCTTCCATGTATGATATATTTCAGATGGTGTTCCTTGGTTTTTTAATCGGTCTGACCGGTGCACTTGCACCCGGTCCAACCCTGGTTGCAACCATCAACGCGTCTATCAACGGTGACTGGATGACCGGGTTGAAAATATCTCTTGGTCATGCAATTGTAGAACTTTTTCTTGTTATCCTGATACTTTTAGGCCTGGCGACCGTTGCACTTCCCTATACCTCATTGATTGCGGGAATCGGAGGGATTGCTCTGGTTGTGTTCGGGGCGCTGACAATCGCGGGAAGCAGACAAGCCACCATGAGTGCTTCACCGATCCAGACCGTTGCCAACCCTTATCTGGCTGGACTGGTTACCAGTGCAGCAAATCCATACTTCTGGATCTGGTGGCTGTCAATAGGAAGTGCCATGGTAATCGCGGGGCTTGAAGGGGGTTTGATTCTTGCCGGAGCCTTCATGATCGGGCACTGGACAGCAGATACCGTATGGTACACGCTGGTTTCAACCGGTGTGTCACAGGGCAGGACCCTCCTTTCTGATACTGCATATCGGAAAATAATGATATTCTGCGGAATTTTCCTCATCCTTTTCGGGATTTACTACATATTACGTCAATGGATATGACCATGAAACCCTGCGGCATTTTATAATGCTACATGGCAAATATGAAGGGTTAACACAAAATAAAAAAAATCAGACAAAGAGCGTTAAGAAATGGCCGATAACGATAATAAACGGGGTATCCGGACGTTGGTAGCACAATTCCGGGAAAGCGATCACTGGGCGGTCTCCCTGGCGCGCGATCTTCTCTGGATCGTGACAGTAGTCGGGGGAGTCGCCCTGGCCTTATTCCTGATCTGTGGTACCTGGCCCGCTGTTGTTACCATCGAATCCCAAAGCATGGTGCCTCACATGAACGTGGGGGATCTCGTAGTTGTTGTCCAGAAAGATCGGTACGGTCCTTTTGAGACATGGATATCTGGCAAACAAAGTGGTGAAATAAAGTATGCAGAGTATGGCGATGTTATTATCTACAAGCCGAACGGTCTCACAAGCGTTCATCCGATAATTCATAGAGCGATACAATACGTGGACAACGAACCGGTTACTGAAATCAAGGGAATGAAACTCCTGACAAATTATACCCCGCCTCACGAAGGATACATCACGTGGGGGGATAATAATCCACGTCCTGATCAGGGTCTCAATTATCCGGGAATCGGAATCATCGAGCCGGTAAAGGAGGAATGGGTGATCGGTAAAGCACTTTTTGCGATCCCTCTGGTAGGCTATCTTCCCCTTCATATAATTGAAGTGACCTTCGTAATCGTTGGTATCATGGTTCTTTACGAATTGTATCAGCGCTCCCAGGAGAATAAAAAGGGGTCGCGACTAAAGAAAAACAGGAAAAAACAACGGTAAGATCATCGGCATTCATGACAAATCTCTCTCTCTTTCTGTCCGATGTACTCGGCGGATATCGTCTTACCGGGCCAGAAGCGACCTGGCTCCTGAACGTACGGGGCCGGGATATTCTTCAGGTTGCTTCAGCTGCAAACGAGATGCGTGAGTGTCGCACGGGAAATATCATAACCTATATCAAAAACCAGAACCTGCATGTGACCAACATATGTAAGAACCTGTGCGGTTTCTGTGGCTTTGGGAGGCGTGCCGATGACGAGGGTGCGTTTTGTAATGATAAAGAAGCAATCCAGGAAAAAGCACGTCTTGCCGTTCAACGTGACGCCACTGAAATCTGTCTTCTAAGCGGTGTACATCCCGGTTTTTCAATTGATACGTACTGCGATATTCTTTCATGGGTGCTTGAAATAGGACCGTCTATACACCTGCATGCATTCAGCCCGGATGAGGTCTGCCATGCCGCATCTTCATGTAATTTATCCAGTGCCGAGGTACTTACACGGCTGAAAGGCGCCGGACTTGGTTCATTACAGGGTACTGCAGCAGAGATTCTTGTGGACTCTGTAAGAACAGTAATCTGTCCCCGGAAACTGAACACGGCTGAATGGGTGAGAATAATTAAAGAAGCACACGCTCTGGGGATTCCGTCAACCGCAACAATTATGTATGGATCGTATGAGACAGCAGAAGATCAGGCAGAACATCTGAGGATCCTCCGCAGTATTCAGGATGAAACACACGGTTTTACTGAACTGGTTCCCCTGTCTTATCTCCATGTCAATACACATCTCTATAGAGCGGGTATCACCCGCGCTCGTGCAACCGGGCGGGAGGATCTGTTGATGATTGCCGTCTCCCGGCTTTTCCTAGATAATTTCGATAATATACAGGTTCCCTGGGGCAAGCTGGGATTTAAAATGACACAAATGATGCTGCTGGCCGGGGGTAATGATCTTGCAGGAACCATGTTTTCAGATGACGTATCTAAAAATGCAGGGGCAAGTGATGCAGATTATCTCGATCCGGTGATCATGGAACGTATAGCAACAGACCTTGGGAGAACGTTAAAAGAGCGCACAACTCTCTATCGACTGGTTTAAAAGCAAAGAATAACGCCCGAACCAGAAAAAAAGTAACCTGAAACCTGCAGTTTTTTAAAAATGATATCAGAGAAGTTCGAGCGCCTCCCGCCCGGTCATGCCGGTCCGGATCCCGCGCCCTATGGCAGACCGGTTTGCCTCCTTGATGATCCCTTTCAGGATATCATCGGTATCTACAATTGAAGGTCCGATTGAGGGTCTCACTTTTGCTGCGGGATAGCTGAACGAATCAAGTGCGGCAACATCAAAAGCTCCGCACCCGACCATGCCTGTGTCGGTCATTATAGCTACGAGGTTTGCCGGTCCCAGAGGGATAATATATCCATCCGCCTTTTTTCTCGTCAGTTGAACTTCAACATGTTCCATATCTCTCTAGTAGTGTTGGTTGGTGTGGGGACTAATAATCATGTGGCTGAGAATACGATAGATTTACTTTTATCCGGACGTATACTGCCTGAAGAACTTGAGGGGGCAATCAATGAAGGAATCCCTGAATACGCTATTGGATGATGTGAAAAACGGTCACCGGATGAGCGAAGACGAAGCGCTGCTGCTTCTCACCGTCAGGGATCGGCAAATCTGGGAGATTGCGGCAGCCGCCGATGATGTGCGTGAAGAACGGGCTGGTAACGCAGTTACCTATGTCAGGAACCAGAATATCAATGTGACAAACCTCTGCGTCAATTCCTGTGGTTTCTGCGGTTTTTCAAAAAAACCCGGTGATGACGGGATCTATTTCCATGACAGGTCAGAGATCCAGAAAAAAGCAGCCCTCGCAAAAACACGGGAAGTTACCGAGATTTGTACGGTCAGCGGGCTTCATCCGGATTTTAATGCCCGTTCCTATTGTGATGTCTACCGTTGGATTTGTGAGGCTGCCCCAGGCGTTCATCTTCACGCAGGCAACCCGATGGAGGTCGCATACGCCGCAAGAAAAAGCCATATGAGCACGGAAAAGGTGCTGACTTTGATGAAGGAGGCAGGACTCGGGTCGATGTGCGGGACAGCGGCGGAGATTCTTGTGGATGTTATCCGTAAAAAAATCTGTCCACAGAAGGTTTCAACGGATGAATGGGTGCGCATTATCAGAGAGGCGCATGCATTGGACATTCCCACAACTGCTACAATCATGTACGGTCATTGTGAGAGTGTTGAAGACCGCGTTCAGCACCTTTCAATTCTTCGAAGAATTCAGGATGAGACGAAAGGATTTACAGAATTTGTTCCGCTCTCATTTATTCATATGAATACTCCGATTTTCAGGCAAAAACTCGCACGGGCGGGAGCGACCGGGAGAGAAGATCTCCTGATGGTGGCAGTCGCCCGTCTCTATCTGGATAATTTCCGGAACATACAGGTCTCCTGGGTGAAAGAAGGAATCAAGATGGCCCAGTTAAGCTTGATCGCCGGTGCCAATGATCTC
>JBGOZZ010000024.1:0-10169 GCA_041480465.1 Methanoregula sp.
AGTACAAGCCATTGCTCTATACCTGCAGTCCCTACCGCGAGTCTCGTTAACAGGTTGAGCGGATTTGACGGCACCGCGAGTGCCAGGAGAATAACTACTACAAGTCCTGTTGAGAAGATGAATTGCGCCGCTGTCCTTTCACGATAATGGAGGGCTACGAGGGTCCCGATCAGGATAAGGATGAGTGATGTAACGGAAACCTGGAGCAGGATTGGTATGGTGTTCTGGATCGCGATACCATTGATCGCAAGAAGAATCAGCCATGCTCCGGCCTGGACGGGCACAAGTACCTCGCAGGCAAGCACTTTCCCCCAGATCATCTCCGGAAAGGTAATCGGCGTAGAGATGAGAGTCTCAAGCGTCTCGTGCTGGTACTCTTCGGTGATCAGGTCTATTACAAGTGCTGAAGCGATGATCGCCGGCATGAACACAAGGAGCGGGATGAGCAGGCCGTACACAAACTCGTAGAAATCTCCTCCTCCAGTCGAGGCTGGGATCTGGAGCGGCAGCGGCTGCACGTCAAGCCGCCCTCCCCGGATCTGGCGGAGGGTCTGCTCGTATTTCAGGAAAACGTCCTTGAGCTTGACGTCCACGATGGCGCTCTGGAGATCATTCTGAACCGTGTAAAGGGTTATTTTGATGGGATCCACGGCGTCAGGCAAAGTATCCGGCACATAAATAACCGCAGCCAGTTTGCGCTGACCGAGGGCAGCGACAGCTGTCGAAAGATCCATCTGATAGACGCGGAAATCCGGGCTTGCCTGGAGAGACGCAAGCAACTCCGATTCATTCCCTGTGTATGCGATACTGTACCGGTAATGGGAAAATTTCGAGAGTGACGAGGGATCGTACATGGACGTCAGCCCTACCATCAGGAACGAAGAGAACAGGGCGATAAAGAGCTGGAGAAGGACTGCAAGGAGTATCGTCTTTTCGTTGAGGAGCCCACGAAACTCCTTCTTTGCAATGATGGAGAGATGTCTGCCTTTCATCCCAGCCACCCCAGTATGAAATAGAGATTATACAGGCAGTGGACGACCATCGCTATCGCAAGGCCGGGTGCAAACCATTTTTTCCCCCAGAATTTCAGGCACGTGGCAACGATGAGTATCCCGACGAAGTGGAGCAGCAGCGGCAGCCAGAGGGAGCCCAGGGACAGGAAGAGGATGCTGCCAAAGACCGAGTCAGAGATCTGGGCGATGGTAACAAAGAGGAGAAGCTTTTCCGCGACAAGGAACCCCAGTGCCGTTGCTCCGCTGGCAAGAACGAGATTTTTCCATGTGAAGAACTGAGCATCACGGGAATATATCGTGTATATCCCGATGCCTTTTGCGAACTCTTCGATCAGTGCAGCAAACAGGAGCAGGAATACCAGGGAATAGGGCATGGGCAGGTTGAAGAAGAGTACAAGGCACATCATCTGCACCATGAAGACGAAGGGAATAGAAAACCCGCTCAACAGGAAAAGTGAGGCGAAAGGATATTTTTGGGGGAGGATCTCCGAAAGAAACTCCCGCACACGGGTTGCGAGCGGTTTTTCTGAGAAGAGGCGCTCGTCTTTGAAATTTTTTGCCGCAATATAGAAAAGGACTGCACCGGTGAGCCAGAAGAGTGAAGTCGAGTAGAGATAATCGGTGACCGTCCAGGCGGTGCCCTGGATGGAGAGCACGATCAGCGTGAGGGGGGAGATGAGGCTGATCACGTGGACATTGGCAAAGATACTCGGGAAGAAGAGGTATGAGGTCGCAACGGTTGAGAAGAAGATGGAGATGAACGACAGCTCCTTGAAGCTCCGGGAGAGCATCCCGATGAGAAGTGCGTTTGCGAGGAAGAAGAAGATGATCGGGACGAGCGGGAGAATGATGAGGGGGGACGCCCTGAGGTAGAGGGTGAGCCCGGCGCAGATGACGATCATGCCGATGAAATACGGGAATGCTTTTCCGATGATAATTGATGATGCCCTTACCGGGGTGGACAGGAGGATTTCACCCTTGCGCTCGATCCGTTCATTCATGACACTCATCATGAAGAACTGGGACGTGAAGTACAGCGGGAATATGAAAATAAAGACGAGGATGATGGAGTCAAACGGGAGCGGGGGTGAAAGTTGTGACGGGGTTTTAAAATTGCCCATTGCACCACTGGAGGAAAGAACCTCAGTATACCGCGAGATTTGTGAGTTTTGCGCATTTGACTGGACCAGCTGTGCCCGGAGCTGATCCTCCGATATAGAGAGAGTTGATGAAGGAGTGGGGATATTCTGCACGGGGCCTTCCGGTACGGGGGCTGCCCTGCTGGGTGCGGCACTGATATACTGGCCGCTCTGCGTGGCAAGGAAGCTGAGTTCACTTTTCACACTTTCGGAATCGATCCAGAGAGGATATGCCGCAAAGAGATCGGTCTCGCTATTGTAGACACTGTTGACATACTTCCCGTAATCCCGGGAAAGGGTTTTGAGTGCTGAATTGGCTTTGTCTGTCCCGAGTGAGGATGCCTGCCCCCGGATAACGATAACGTCAAACGAGTTCCTGTTTGCATTCAGCGTGGAAGCCTCGAGCTGGTATACGGAAAACCGGGCGTCGCCTGCGATCAGCTGGGCGACCTGTGGATCATCGACTCCCACCCGGTACATCCCGTCCTGCAGGTGAAGGCCGGTCTGGGCGGTGAAACCGGTGACGAGGACAAGGAGTACAAAAAGGATAACTGCCAGTGGCAGTACATCCCTGCTCATCGTAGAGAATGACTTCTTCACTTCCCAGCGGGCTATGGTGGCTATGTCGGTAAGCGTGCTCATGAACAATCCTTTCCCAGAACGGACACACAGCGGGTATGGTTATTCATTGAACCTTTGAAAAGGTTGGGTATAGAATTGTACCGGGTATCGGTCAAATAATCATCGGTATTGACAGCGTTTGGTCCCGAAGTCATAGATATTCCCCGTGTAAAAGAAATCATCCGTGCTTTCTGGAGGTTCCCGCCATACGGTATTTCCTGATCATTGCTTCCTGGCCTGCATTATTGGAAGGCGATGTCCGCATCCCAAGGTATATGGTGCAATCAGGGCAAACCTGATTGATAAGGAATTTTCATGATCACTGCCCGCAACCTTGCGAAAAATTTTGACGGTTTTGCCGCGCTGGCTGATGTAAGTTTTGAATTTGAAGACGGCGAAATCTCCGGGATAATCGGGCATAACGGGGCGGGCAAGACTACACTCCTCAAGATCATTTCCGGCCTGATAACCCCGACATCCGGAGCATTGTATATCAACGATATCGACGTGGTAAAAAACCCGATTGCCTTAAAAGAAAATCTCGGGTACCTGCCCGAAGAGTCGCGACTGTATGAGACCATGACCGCGGAGAACTACCTCCAGTTCTTTGGGGAGATCTACGGGCTGTCCCCGCAGGAAATCCGTGTCCGGACAAACCAGCTTTTCGCAGCGCTGTCGCTTGAACCTGACGGGAAGAAGATCGGGGAATTCAGCAAGGGTATGAAGCGGAAAGCGGCAATCGCACGCTCCCTGATCCATGATCCGAAATTTCTCGTGTATGATGAAGCAACCAGCGGGCTCGATCCCATGACTTCGCGGTTTATCGCCGATTACCTGCGAACGCTCAAAAAGGAAGGCAAAACGATTGTGCTCTCGGCGCATAACCTGTATCAGGTAGAAGCGATCTGCGACAAGGTAATGATCTTAAAACGCGGTAAAATGGTTGCTTTTGGGAATATGCACCAGCTTCGTGACCAGTTCGGTTCGCTAACATACACGATCTTCTTTGCGATTGAGGATCCAGGCAGGCTGTCGGGGCACGCAAAGCCCTACCGTCAGGAGGAGGGTTTCTTCATCTGGGAGGCGCAGGACATGAAGGAACTCAACGAATGCACCGCTATCATCACGGAATCCGGCGGTCGGGTGGAGAAGATCGAGTCCCGCTACCCGTCGCTCGAAGAGATGCTGGTAAAGATCGGGAAATAACCTTTTTAACCACTCTTTTCCCTGAGTGACACGCCACTCCGAAACCCTTTAGAAACGCCCGGCTCAATCACTACTGAACGGGAATCAGACCATGGAAAGAGACGTTATCGTTCGCGAAGCTCTCGACAGCGATCGCGACGCTGTTATTGCCATCTTCAATTACTATGCAGCTACCAGCTATGCAGCATATCCCGAAATACCTGTCAACGAGAGGTTCTTTAAGTTCTTACGAGAGGGGACACTCGCGTTTTTTGTCATCGGGCATAAGACCCGTGTCGTGGGTTTCGGTCTCATTAAACCGGTCCTGCCCTTTCCTGCCTTCATGGCGACGGGGATGCTCACCTACTTCATCCTGCCGGAGTTCACGGGAAAGGGTCTCGGGAGCAGACTGCTTGAACGGCTCACGATCGAGGCAGAAAAGATCGGAATGACCTCGCTTGTCGCTAACATGGCTTCAAAAAATGCCGCGAGTATCCGTTTTCATACGCGTCATGGGTTCACTGAAGCGGGAAGGCTGCATAACGCCGGCATGAAATTCGGCGAGCCGTTCGATGTGGTCTGGATGCAAAAAGAATTATGAGTGATTCCCGTGCCATTATCGGGAAGATTGCACAGGTCGTCGTAAAAAATTATGCTGTTCTCACCAGTGCCCCGCTGTTCCTGGCACGGGTGATCAGGGTCGATCCGCCCCCGTGCTTATCCATGAATGCCTGGGCTGCCCGTTGTATTTCCTGCATATCAGTGTCCCCGATTGCGTAGATAGTGGGACCAAATGAGCTCATGCCGGCTCCTGCTGCGCCCGCTGAACGCACCGTTTCAAGAAGTGCCCGGATCTCGCCCGGCTGCAGGCCAAGCTCGACTTTCTTGAACCCGAGACCCTGGATCGCATTGACTGATGAACCAAACAGGTCGAGATCCCCCTCGACAATGCCCGGAAGCAACCGCATCAGGATCTCGTGGCAGAGCTCCCGCACTTCGTCAACCGGGACCGGGCAGTGGTACCTGAAGATATCTTTCTCTTTACTGCCACTCGCACCGGCGGGGATGCGGGGAATTGCAAGAAGGATGCGCCAGTCTGAAGGAAATTCATGACGTACAATGACCGGTGGAGGGTGTACACCCACGGAGGCTGAGGAAGGCTTGAATCCGTACTTCTCACGACCCTGTCCGAACGCATGACCGCCATCGATGATGAAACCCCCGTGTTCAAACGAGGCAGTGCCAATACCGGATGTTCCGCCGCGACCGGTAAGGAATGCGAGATCTTTTACCGAAACTGACCTGCCATAGACCTCGGCAATCCCACATGCGGTTGCGAGCATAACCTGGGATCCGCTCCCCAGTCCGATGTGGGAAGGAACGTTTTCCCGCACGGTAACAGATACACTCCCGCCGATCCGCAATCCTCCCAGGACCGTTCGTGCAGTATCCATGATTCGTTCCCGGGTCACGCTGTCGCACCCGTTCACTTCGAGTTCCGGGCTCTCACGTATTTCGAGGAGAATACCCGGTTCGTCAAGGGTTATGCCGACACCGCCATCGACCCGCCCGGATCCGCCGTGCATATCGATGAGTGTCAGGTGGAGACGCGATGGTGTCTGTACGACCACCCGGCGTTCGTCAAGGAACCTGTTGTAGGGAAACTGCTCCTCAATAAAGATTAACGGCTGACCGTCATGGATTATCCGGTACTGGCGGCTGAGCAGCGGTTCGTTCCGGCAGAGCGAGAAGATGCTCCGCTGCGGCTCCGGTGCAGGGGTCACCATTGCGTTGAGTATCTCGCGCCGGGCCTCGATGTGGTGCTGCTGGATGATCTTCCCGATGGGGATGTCTGCTTTCATCAGGTCGTCTTTGAAGTCAGCGGGCAGCCGGCCCACCGGGGCATCGGAGATCGCGTAGATGAGAACATCACCGCTTTCCCCGGCTGCAAGTTCGACGATGCGGTGGTTGACCAGGTCACCCGCCCGGATCCCGAGGTTTCCTGCAGTGGCAGCGTCTGCCGGGACTATCTCCTGCAGCCGGGTCCGAACGTTCACAGTCTCTCCCGTGATCGCCTCCAGCAGCTGCGTAATGGAGCCATCTGTGCCGAGCAGGATCTTCTGCACCGGTGAGAGCCTGCCGATCCGGGTCTCGATCTCGTTTAGACAGTGTGCAATGTCCATCACAGGAACCTCACCGCTTCGGATAATAAGGCCATCTATACATGATCATATATTGGGGAAAAATCGGCCCTCTGGAAGGCATACAAATCCGGATCCGGATCGCCAACCCCCGGCATTTCCCGCCTTTTTAGTGCCGGCTCACCGCCCCCTGTGACGCCCCGCCGGGAGTTCATCGGTGATCATCCTCAGGTATTCCGGAAGCAGGCGCCCCCGTTTCCGAATCACGTCCACGTTTTGGACGGTCAGGACCCGCGACGTCATGATGTAGCTCTCGCAGAAGAGGTCGAGTCCCCCCTGTTCGAAGTCGTCGATCGAGAGGGGGCGACTGGTGGTGTCGGAATGGGGCCTGCTGCTCACCGGGCAGATCTCAAGATCGTGGTCACCGGATATGCGGATGACGACAGCGGGCCGGACTTTCACACCGGTCCGGGCGTCGATGGCGATGGGTACGAGGATGACATCGCCCGGCTGGTAGCGGCTCATGATACTAAAATAGCCTGGTTTTTCAAAGAACATAAGTGAAGTGCCCGGTCAATCCGGCACCTCGATAAAAAAATAGTGCCAAGTCAGGATTGGTACTTTACCCAACTATAAATATTAGTGAATCCTAGGCTGCCTCCCGGGCAAAACCGGAACCTTCCTTAATCCGGGATTCGATTCCACGCCGTGAAAAAAATGTCCGGCCATCAATCCTGGAATGAGCCAAAGCAAGCAACGGAGGAAATTGATTATGTTAAGCGATCAAATCGGAGAATTCAAAGGAAAAATTTCCGGATACCGGGTGACCGATATCCTCGCGAGTGGACCGAAGGTTGAAGTCTCTTTCAAACAGGCCGGCAAACTCCTCGGAGTCGATGCGGTTGACATGGCAACATACTGGTCGATCATGCCTGCACCGGATGTCATGTACGGCGAAGGTTCGGGAGTTGTCAGGTCTATGAGCGGCGAGATGGCTTGTTACCGTGCGACCGGGACGGCAAAGATGACGAAGGGATCGATGCCCGTCTGGCGGGGTGTGCTGTACTTCCAGAGCCCGACACCGAAATGGGGTGTTTTTAATGGTTCTGCCGTCGTCTACGAGTACGAGGTGGATGCCAACGACAATACCCATGTAAAATTGTGGGAATGGAAGTGAACCGTTCAATTCATTATTTTTCAAAATGGAGATGGTGGGTGACATAATGGAGTTTAAGGATATTGTGATGCAGCGGTATGCCACGAAAAAGTTTGATGGCAGGAAGATCAGCGAAGAAAAGATCGGAGAACTTTTGGAACTGGTACGGTTCGCACCATCGGCGCTGAACCTCCAGCCCTGGAAGATCAAAATAGTTTCAGACCAGAAAATAAAGGATCAGCTCCGCCCTGCCACGAATAACCAGGAACAGATCACGAGCTGTTCGCACCTGCTGGTCTTCTGTGCAGATCCAGATTACGAGGGACTGATCCGCAGGCTCGGCACCCTCCTGCAAAGCCAGGGGGCTCCTGAAGCGGTAAAGAACATGGTGATCGGCATGGCCAGGGATTTTACCGGAAAAATGCAGCCGGAACAGAAACTGGCATGGTCGCAGGCACAGACGTATCTTGCGCTCGGGAATGCACTCAACGGCGCAAAAGCCCTGGGGTTTGATTCATGCCCGATGGGTGGATTTGACCAGAAGGAATACACCCGTATTCTTAAGATCCCGCCGCCCCTCGTCCCGGTAATGCTCTGCCCGGTCGGGTACGCTGCTGACAAACCCATGCCGAAGATCAGGTTCCCCAGGGAAGACATCGTTTTCTGATATTCCTTTTTGATTTTTTAAGACACCATGAGAAATGCATCCGTGGCATCGCAGGTATTAACGTGAAAAAAACACCATGGTGAATCATGGCACGCTGTGATTACTGCGGGAAGGAGTGCCTGCTGCCGTTCACCTGCCAGCACTGTGGAGGAGCATTCTGCCCGGAGTGCCGCCTGCCGCCTGCTCACCAGTGCACGGGCATCGAGTCATGGAAGAAAAAACCAGCCCCAGGTGTCGGGATATCCTATGGAAGGGGCGGGACCGCCAAAGCAACCGGCGGTGGATACGGTACTGTTTCACGGGGCGAAAAAACGGGCCGGACACGCGGGGGGATTCCCTGGCTGAAAGTGATGATCGCGATCGTGATCATCATTATGCTGGTGTTCCTCTTCCTTGCATTGAGTGGATAAACGATACAACAGGACCAAAAATATGCGATGGTTCAACCTCCCCCTTATCGTCCTGCTCGGTGCCTGTGCTGTGCTTGCCCTGGTTCTTGTTTTCAGCAGCATGATCCCGGTGATGGGATCCCCTCCTGTAACGGCGGGACAACCTCCCTCGGAAACTCCGGCGGTCCCTCCTGCTCCAGTGACTTCTTCGGCCCGCGTTACTCCCACGAACCTGGAACCGTCACCTTTGCAGACAACCACTGCAGTGCCGCTACCTGCTCCTGCAGAACCGCTTCCCTCTCCTTCGCCAACCGCAGCCACCATATCAGCAACAAAAAATCCCTACACGATCTCAACGACCGCACTAGAGGAGAGGGTGCATGAACTGATCACCCAGCAGCGGACTGCCCGGGGACTGGCATCTTTGCGTGTTGATCCGGCGCTTGCCGCCATTGCGAGGACGCACAGCGAGGACATGGCAGTACAACAATATTTCGCTCACGTGAACCCTGAAGGCCAGAACCCGACCGCCCGGGGGACTGCGGCCGGTTACAGCTGCAGGAAAACCTATGGTTCGTACTACACCTACGGTATTGCGGAAAATCTCTTCTTAAACAACCTCTATTCCTCTGCCACGTTCTACAGCAACCGTGAGACGGTCTATGACTGGAACTCTCCCGAGGAGATTGCACAGACCACGGTCTTCGGCTGGATGAACAGTTCCGGGCACCGGGAAAATATCCTGACCCCGACGTTTGATCGTGAAGGGATAGGGGTTGCGATTGGGCTTGATGACAAGGTGTATATCACCGAGGATTTCTGCTGAGGGAGCTGGACAGCACCCGGTTCATGGAGGAGATATCGAGGAATCACCGTATCCCCGTGTCAATAGAGATATCCAGCCGGACTGTTTCCCCGGCATGGATGGTGACCGTCCTTGGCAGATCACTTCCGCCGATTCCCTGGTGCCGGATATCCACCACGTAGGTCCCGGGGCGGAGGGAGATCGAATAGCCGTTATCAGGATCAGCAGTCACTGATCCAACGAAGGCACCACCTTCTGTGGTGATCGTAATTGGTCGTGCTGCATATGCCGCGACGATCTGGTCATGGGAGATTGTGCAGGGTTCAACCGGGCAGAGCGGGCCGATAGTGACCGTTCCGGCAAGTGTTCCGGTAACATCTCCCGTTTCCGGCTGCGGAGTTCCGGTATTCAGCAGAATGGCGACGGCTATAGTGATTACGATAAGTACAATGATGAAAAGGGAGCGGCTCAGATCCATCCCGGGCATAGTGGATGGATAGGAACCGGAGGAAAAAAGGGTTGCGGTTGAGGCGGTTGTTGCATTCTGACAGCGTGATTCGGGTGCCGGTCCGGTTGTTGTATCACTGACATACTGCCCTTTCATCAGTAGTGGCAATATTGGTTATACCCAGGTATATCACACAGCCCAGCAGCGCGAAGTCTTCGGGAATTGTTTTTACTTTTTTGTCTTGGGGCCCTTTGACATACCAGAATATGACTCATAGGTGATGGGCGTTGATTATGAAATTTTTTAAAGTGGAAACATGGGCTTTTGCGCTGGCCGATTAGGATTTTGGGGTTGAATAAAGATTTTCTGGGAAGAACTGAAAAAAGGGTACTATGCCGGCCCCGGGATCTCCCGTCAGGCATCATCACCAGTCGCTCTTCGCTGCTCCCCTGGAAGGCGTCCGGAATACCAGGGTTAGCTCCTGAAATCCGAAACTTTAACATCATCATCTCACTACCATCAAAGGATAACATGGACCCGCGTACGCTCTTGCGTATACTGAGGATTGAGGGACTCATTCCCTTCACCGGGAGTGCTATCCTGAT